>JADFWF010000258.1 GCA_015222965.1 Pseudomonadota bacterium
AGCCACTGGTTCATTTCGTGTTTTTAGCTTTTAACGAACGACGAATAACGAACGACGGCCAACGTCTCTTTCTGGCCGTAAGACGTCATCCGTAAAACTTAAGCTGACTTGTACAACAAAGTATCAGCGCGCACCATCCGGCACCCACACCCTGCCGCTATCAAACAGCATCAGCGTCCGCACTTTCGGTTCAGCAAAAGTAAATTCAAAATCCGGGCTGGGTGTGCTGCTCACGGCCTGCTCATAGGTTTCCATGGTATATGCCATTACGGTCCTGTCAGCGATGTGCAACGAGACCTGTACCGTCAGCGTTAAGTAAAAGGCAAACGAACCGCCACCCTGATCCACGTCCAGCTCACAATGCGTGATCACCATATCAAAACGGGCTTTATCTGATGCTATCTTCCCGGTATCACTCTTATCATCAGCCATAGTAAATGACAGCGGCTTTATCTTCGCAGGTAACGCTTTTAACAGCGCAGCTTTAACCTCGCCCTGAGCTTCGACACAGATGTCAGGATACGCCTTATCCTTCACCTCGTCTTCCAGCTTGATACCGGAAAAGACTACCTCAGATGCCTCGATCGACACCCAGTGACCTTCCGGCTGCTGATAACCGCAGGCGCTTAGAAGCGTAAGAACACTGACAACAGGTATAACTACTGAGAAAAACTTGATCATATACATTCACCTCTTTGATTTGCTCCAGGGATACCCTGATTAAGTTAATTAAATTCAGGCGCAGGAAAAACTGTTTGTATCATTCACGAAGTGAGGTGTAATCGTTATTCTATTGCAACGAACTCCGGGGATGATACAAGCAATTTTAACAAGTCTGAAATAATTGGACTTGATCAGAATATCCCTGGCCAATAAAAAAGGGCAGAACCTCAGGTTCTACCCTTTTCTCTCAGCAGAAAAACGCTGAGAAGACAGGCCTGCACACTGCAGGCGTATCGTATCTAGCTCATATACCGGCTTATAAAGGTACGATATTCTCAGCCTGAGGACCTTTCTGGCCCTGAGTTACTGTGAACTCAACTTTCTGACCTTCGGTCAGTGTTTTGAAGCCAGAACCCTGAATTGCACTGAAGTGTGCAAAAACGTCTGGACCAGATTCCTGCTCGATAAAGCCAAAACCTTTAGATTCGTTGAACCATTTAACGGTGCCTGTAGTTGTAGACATATTCTTATCCTATTTTATTTCAAGAGTAATTAAAGTCTTGCATTGTGTTATGCAGGACGGTTGTGCTGGAAGTATTGCTATTACTTATGTAAAACAGGACGGAATGACTAACCGCAGTGGCAGGAACATCACATCGATTTTTGTGCATAAATATTAAAACGTACTTTCAATCAGGGTGAATTATATACTGCTTTCAACCGGAGTCAACGAAATTTCTCTTTTAATTCATGCATGTAAATATGCAGCAAACTGGATAAAAACTGTTTTCATTAACTTTTTACAACTATCTAATGACAATATTTGGCCAGAAGTGGACTTTTAAGAGAAAACAAAATTTCTCGCAAAGGCGCAGAGAACGCAAAGATAAAAACATTGTTTGTATGTAACAGCGTAGGCCGGGCATTGCCCTACAGACTACAGCTAATACAGATACTGCGAAGGTGGGCAGTGCCCATCCTACAAAAACTTAAAGCTTTTCCTTTGCGTTCTCTGCGCCTTTGCGAGAGTAACGTTTTTAAAGCCTTTAACGTCGCCTAAGTATCAACAAAAAACATAAAAAAAGCCGCGATAAACGCGGCTTTCTTATAACAGTATTTGAACGCTATTTCTAACGTTCTGAACCTGCTTCTTCGTGAGCCATATCAATAACTTTATTAGCCAGTTCCTGATATTTAGCACGGTAACCGTCAAACTCAGAACCTGCTTCTGGTGTGAAGTACTCCTCCGGATCAACGCCGTTTGCCTTCTCATAAGCTGAAAACTTTTTCTGCATTTCCAGCATCTCTTTGATTAAGTCTTGTTTAGTACTCATGTTTCTCACCTTTATATGTGTGAACCAACCACTTCTCTGGCCGGATAAATTCTTAAATATCGCCACTTACTCTATTGGTAGAATTTTAGCCTGTGCATTATCTTACCCATATATCTACAAATGGGAAGGACAGACTGAAATCCATTAGCTTAAAAAAGTGTGGTTTTCTAGTAACCGCCTTTACGTGTGCTTTGTGGGCAACCACCGATTTTAAGACCTTGCTTAGAAGGCATCTCAGGGAACATCTCGTACATCTCTTTAGAAGAAACTTTACGCCCCCACTTTTTGCCCATGGCTTTCATGATGCCACGCTCATTAGGCTCATCACCCTCAATTATGCACTCACGAACATAACGTACAATATCCCAGTGTTCTTCAGTAGGATCGATCTCTTCTTCTACAAATAATTCTGCTGCGATTTCTTCGTTCCAGTCATTAATGTTTTCAAGATAGCCGTTTGCGGTTCTATCAACTGAGTCAAGTGCTGCCATGATTAATCTACCTTATAATCTGTTTTGAATTGTGGCGCAAATATTAGCTGAAACATCTGCTTATTTCCAGTATTTCTAATGGGATAGTTTTACAGGAACAGGCACACGATAAATCGGTCAAGACAAGAAACCCTGGCACGCAATTAATTCCACATATAGCTTTAACTTGCCATCTAACTTCCTGAAAAATGAGACTTGTCTTCGGTTTCCCCTACCGCTTTTATGCCCTTATGAGGCACGAAGATACCGCAGCCAAAATGCCGGTGCAACCCTAAGCCAACTTCCTGCAGCGCGACCGAAGACGCCTTGTCCAGGTCAGCAATCATCAGGCTCCGGGTCTCAATCTTGTCACCATTCGCTTCAAATTCATGACTGATCCCGCACAGCAATTTACGCACCCTGATGTCTCTCGACTTCATCTCATCGATCACCCACAGCAAAAAATCGTCTTCAGACATATCAGAAGACGCAACGATATAGCGGGAGAATATGGTCGAAAACGGATCGATCTGCCTGGTCGTCATGTTGCCAATACCGACAGAGTGCCCTGCCACATCCAGTGTTTCACCGACCAGTTCTGCCGCATCATCGACACGCGACAAGGGCACCCGCAGTTGCATACGGGTACGTCTGGACAGATGTATCAGCTCACCGTCAGCGGGGCGTTCCCAGCCATTGCCCGAGGCCGCACCATGTATCTGGTGAACACCGACTTCAGATTCATCCTCCATCCAGGGCAGAGCCTGATACAGTGCCTGCGACAATTCCCAGGCATGACAGGTCGGAATCTGTTTACAGTCGATCCGATAACTGAGATCCACTACTTTATCGGAAGTGCTTATATCGTTTTTCTTGTCGTCTTCTTGCCAGAACATAGAATATTACTCTGCCCAACTCACGGGCATCACCATTTTGATGTAAATGTCGCTTCCAGCTTCTCTTCCCAATCTGCTGGCGTATCATTAAACTGCGGTTTTACATCCATACGAAAAAACAGCTCACCCGCAGCTGCGCGCTTTTTAATCTCTTCTTTTAATTCTTCAAAATCTTTCATTTCCGGATTCTGAATCAGAATTTCACTTAACCA
>JADFWF010000259.1 GCA_015222965.1 Pseudomonadota bacterium
ATATACGCTGCGTATTACTGGTTTGTATACATCACACTGGCAATGATCGGCTGGTCAGCCAGTATGTTTTTACCCAGCTTCCCACTACGCTGGGCCGTACTGAGAAACTGTGCCAGGTTTTTTGCAAAAGCAACGAAAACAAAAATCATAATAAACGGTCTGGAAAATATTCCAGCAGATGGGCAACCTTATGTGCTGGTCTCTAACCATGCCAGTTATCTTGACAGTTATGCACTGCTGGCAGCATTACCTGGTTACGTTCGTTTTATTGCCAAAAAAGAACTTGTTACAAACTGGTTCTACCGTATTCCTTTAAAAAATATTCATACAGAATTTGTTGATCGTTATGAAGCAGGAAAAAGCATAGAAAACACGCAACGCCTGGCAAAAGTACTCAAAGCAGGAAATGCATTAATGTTTTTTGTGGAAGGAACCTTTACCCGAATCCCGGGGTTAAGACCTTTTCTTTTAGGCGCTTTTTCAGTCGCCGCAGAGACAGAAACGCCTGTCATCCCTGTTGCGATACGAGGTACCCGATCTATCTTACGCGCAGGCTCATGGTTCCCGCATCATGGCTCCATCAATATAGATATAGGTGAAGCAATCGATCCGAAACAGATCGCAGATGAGTCGGGAAAAGACGCATGGCATGTCACGATTGAACTGCGTGATCGTAGCCGCGAATATATCCTGCGGCACTGCGGTGAACCTGACCTTGCACAAAAAGAATAATTAAAGGGGTTGGTGAAGCTACCGCTCCTGCTATCGCACCTTACCTACATCCGTGTAGGCAACAAATGATAATCATTAACAAGCATCACTTCTCACCCACTGCAACCAACACTTCTGTAATTTAACTGTCTTCCACTATCACTGGAATCAGCAAAGCCCAAGAGATTTAAGCTTACGATAGATAGTACGCTCACTGATGCCCAATGCATTCGCTGCTTTTTTACGGTTACCATGAAACTGGCCAAGAAGTTCCTTTATGTGCTGCGCCTCAAGATCTTTTAATGTTGCCTTCTCAGCAATACCAGCAGGAGGCGGTTGAGATGTTGCCATGGACGTATGGCTCATTTCATCAATCGATGTCACATCTGGATGCATACAATGCGGTAGATTATTGATCACTTTAGTAATTAAAGCTGCATCCATACTAGAATTGTGGCTGCGCGTCGCTGCGATGAAAAGAATATTGCGCAACTCACGAACATTACCCGGATAGTTATAAGTTTGTAACTTCTCATAAGCATCAGGCATCAGATGATAACTGCTGTGCATCGAGCGATTGATGCCTTCGAGTAAATTATTAGCCAGAACAGGTACATCGTCAATGCGGTCACGAAGGCTTGGCAGACGGATATTGAGACATGCAATCCTGTAATACAGGTCCTCACGGAATGAACCTGCAATAACTGACTCCCATAAATGCCTGTTTGTAGCACAGATGATTCTGACATTGGTCTTTCTACTCTTCTTGCCACCAACACGTCTGTATTCTCCATTTTCCAGAACACGCAGTAACTTGGCTTGCTGGGATGCAGGCAGGTCACCCACCTCGTCGAGAAATATAGTGCCGCCATCAGCAAGTTCAAACAGACCCTGTTTTTCACCGACACTACCGGTATAAGCACCACTGGCATGGCCAAACATCTCTGACTCGAACAGGCTATCGGTAAACACAGTGCTGTCGATGATCTGGAACGGTCCACCACTACGCGATGAATGCTGGTGAATAAACTTTGCGGCCAGCTCCTTGCCCGTACCGGTTTCCCCCAACAATAATACCGGCGCATCGGAACTGGCAGCGACATTTAACTGATTAACACATGCGAGGAACTCAGACGACTCTCCGACCATGCGCTCACCTCTCGGCAGATGAGTATCCGTCAATGAAATCTTCTCGATACATTCACCGAGGAACAACTCATCGCTGGAACCCTTTAGAGGAAAAGCAGAAACTTTCACATGGTGCATGTGTTGCTCAGAATCGCAATGGACATGCGCACAGACAGTTGCCTCTCCGTTACCGAATACCTTGTCGTGAGGGCACTCCTCACCTTCATCGCTACATGGATGATCATTTCCATGACTGACCTGATAACACATCTTGCCAACCGCATCTTCGCTCGATGCGCCGTACTCATGTTCGTATGCTTTGTTGACAGCGAGGATACGATAATCTTTGTCGATAACGACAAATGGCTTTTCGTGACTGTTTACCAGCGATGTCAGATCGATCGATGTTTTTACAACTTTCTTATCCATCTGCACCCCGTCAAAACTAGTTATCAAGAAACATTCATATGTCGTAATGACATGCTGCGTCATAATATGTCAACATACCATGCCACATATGACATACATTTGATATATATCAATAATTCTTCCATAAAGATTTTCAGTAAAAACAACCTGTTAGACTAAACACAATAATGGCATGACAATTGCTTTTATAACAGGACCACTTCTACAGATTCAGGGCAATTAAATGATCAAAATAACAAAGAAGAAGCAAAATTACATATGATGAACAAAAAGATATAACAGGACACATCAAATTAATGCTCAATATGATGAAATACAAAACAACAGCATCATTGTTATTCATAGTGGTAGCATTAACCTCCACAACGTTTACCTATGCAGCACAATCATTCGTACCCTATACCGGTGATAATAATTTTGCTCTCGATGACCTGAAAGGCGAACGACACACCTCCCCCGATCATCATGGCAAGGTGGTACTGGTAAATTTCTGGGCGAGCTGGTGCCCGCCCTGCATCTATGAATTGCCTGAACTGCAAAGACTGAAACAGGCGTTTCCAGAACAGTCTTTTGTGATACTCGCCATCAATGTAGGCGAAAAAAAATACAAGGTCAGGAAGTTCGCCAAACTCATAAACTATGAGCTTCCAGTTCTATTAGACACATCAAAGAAGACGTTCAATGACTGGGACATAAAGACACTACCGACATCATTCCTTATCGATTCAGCTGGAAATATCCGTTACCGTGTCCGTGGCAACCCTGGTTGGGACAATGAAGATACCCTCGACCTCATCAGGAAGCTGATTACAGAACCGACTGAATAACATATACTGCACAAACAGACTTTCCGCCTTAGGTAAAAAAATGAAACCATTTATTCTTCCAGTTATCACCGCTCTCCTGCTGACTGTACTAACCACCACATCATATGCTACTGGAGAGAAAGCACATAGAGAGCAGGTCGATACTTTATTCAGACTGACCCAGATGGAGAAAAAGATTCAGGAGAGTGTCGATTCAGTAGTACAGTTACAGATCAGGCAGAACCCTCAACTGGTCACGCACGAAAAAACGATCCATCAGTTTTTTACTAAATACATAGGCTGGAATGCACTCAAGGATGAATTAACAGATATGTATATGCAGAAGTTTACTGAGAAAGAGCTGGTAGAGATCAATGCTTTCTACATTACTCCTTCCGGCCAGAAAGTAATCACCGTGTTACCGGAACTGGTGCAGGAACGTAACCAGCTGGCTATGATGCGGTTACAAAAAAATATTGGTGAACTGCAGCAGATCATCGGTGCGCAGAAACCAGCACCATAAACATAGCGTCTACCAATTGCTAGTACTATCTATTAGTCATTGCGGCTGGATTGAGCAATCCAGGGATTCGTCTTTTATTTTGGAAAAATCGACGACGGCAGTTTGACCCAGAACTGACCAATGAATGACATCACCCCCCTTCACTTCGGCTATGGAGAATTCAACCTCGAATTCATCTATATGCAGTCCTGGAAGGAAAACTTTTGGCTGCCCTCTATCGACTGGATACAGTGAGAACAAGTTATCATCGCCAATGTCGATATATACTTCTGCTTCAATTCCGGCATCTTCGGGACATTGGAGGTCATAGCCAAAATGAGCGATAGCACTGCCCTCTTCTAGCCGCTGCACACAATGAAAAACAGGCACTACAACACAGGCGTGAGCCTGGTTGGCAGTGCTTTTCTGCGCCCATGCTAAAGTTGTAGATAGCAGGGCCGATAATATTGTCAGGATATAGACGTAGCGCATTATTTTTTCCTTCCTATTCGACAGGTGCACGCTAACGATAATCTAGTAATCGTGGATCCGTACACATCTGAATGACTCACTTATTTCGTATTACACTGGAATATAAAAAGTATAATAAGTAGCAGCTCATCTCATAATGACGTAATAAAAACTATTCTGCTGCCGGTGTTATCCACTTCTGCAAATCCTGCAAACGCTGTTTTGTTACAGAATCCTGCTCTTTGGCTTTTATGGTTAATTCTGCGATGTAGTCCGCCTCACTCTGGAAGTTCCTGTTCAACTCATCCTCAAACACAGCTACTTCGAAATGGTTCTTGCGAAGATCGATCACATAGTCACTGAACTTTTTCTGCATGTAGAGGCGAAGTGTTAGTTGACGTACCTGCGGATCATCAAAATTCTCATATAGTGCATCATTGACATCTAGCACCTTGACCAGGTGCCAGCCGGCAGGTGATTCGACAGGACCGCTGACCACTTCCGGCTCGAGGTTAAAGGTAAAATCATCCAGCTCTTTAAAACCGGTACCCTGACTGACCCAGCCCATATCTCCTAACGTACGTTTTGCATTAGGATCGATCGAATATTGCTGTGCAGCCTGGAACATGGTGATCTTGCCACTATCAATTTCAGACTTGATCGATTCAGCTTCTTTTTTTGTTTTAACCACGACCATCTGTACTTTGCGTGTCTCAGGCACACTTATCTTATCCATATTATCGACGAAGGCTGTCTTTAGCTCATCCTCTGAAGGTTTCCACTTAGCGACCAGGTTGCTGCGATAGATATTGATCAGGTGTGTCTTGCGGTATTCAGCTGTCCGCTTGAAAAATTCTGGATCCTTGTCCATACCAGCCGCCCTTGCCTTGTCGACCATCAACGTATTATCGATATACTCCTCTAACCGCTGCATGCGCTCCTCGTCATTATCGACATAGAACTCTGCCAGTGTGGCGTGGTGATCCGCACCACTCATCAGCACCTTTACATCGCTCCAGTTAATACGTTTATCGCTTATAGTCACAACGGTATCTGTATCCGAGCGTTCGCCATCTGCACTGCTGCTCACTACATCCTCAAAGATCTTGATATCAGTACCGGCACGCAGGCGATCACGCAGGCTGTTTTTCTGTTCAGCGAATCGCTGTTTACGTATCTTGGCCTCGATAGACAGTTTTACATCATCGGTAAATTCGGTTTCCGGGTTAATATTCGTTTTATAGTACGCCGCAACCTCTTCTTCACTGACCGGAATATCGCCGATCATGACGTTTGATCGGTACATAGTCACCAGTACCGCATCCTCAAATTTTTTCATATCATCCACGTACTTTGTCAGCCTGTCCGCACCATTTTTCTTTGCGTCCAGGTACAGAAGGTTGGCACTGATCATCTTGTCGAGCAAGGTAATGATCACTTGGTTGCGGTCAGGCGTACCTAATGCAGGAATAGACAGACCAACCATGGCTGAACTGTTCAACATGAGGTTGAGCTCATTGAATGTAATCAGCTCATCGTCGACTTTCGCAACGACACCCTCGGCATTCAATTGCTGACTGGTTTCATCAGCAGATTTATCTGCAGGTTCTTCATTGCCACAGGCCACCAGAAATAAAGTAATCAACAGGAAGGATACAAACTTAGAAAAATACTGATACCGCATAATACAATTTCCCAATATAAATTTAGTGCTTGTTATTCATTGACCTAAGAGAATTACATAAAAGATAAAAAGTATCTATAAGCAATTCACCTGTAATAAAACAATGGAGGGAAAGTCGCCTTTCCCTCCACTGTTTTATTACAGGATCAGCAGGGCGTCCTCTCCCTGCTTACTACCTGCTTACCAGCCGCAGGTATCACCGGTATGCTGCGTTGAGATATACTCCCAGGCAGCCTCGGAAGCACGGCCCTGTACCAGGTGGTTCTTCCATTTATCCGTACAACCCCTGCGAGCCAGTGTCCTGGTACGGTCACCGTGACAACTGGTACAGACCGTATTCGTCGGATCTTCAAACGCAGGGTCACCGCCGACATGGCCAAATTTCGCCAGCTCTACCTTGTCCATCATCTCACGAGAGCTGCGTCCCTTGTAGGCGTGCTCTGTCCACGTCTTGTTGGTAGATGATATGTCAGCGCTATTATCCTGATGACAGTTCAGGCAGTAATCGACCAGCGGATCAGCCTCAGCGGTAAAGGTATGCATCCACGCAACCGCCGCTTCATAGTCATCCTTGATAGGCTGTCCATTGTAGGTCAGTCCATCCTCGATATGACTAGGAACACCGACACCATTCACCTCGTGACATGTACCGCACTTCAGTGGACCATGTGAACCATCGTGGTTCAGTGCCGCAGCCTGTGCGTAAGTCGTGGTATCGATATTCGGCGTTACCGGATACAGACCATGGATCGACTCATGACAGCCCTGACAGCTAATGTCCTGGTGACCTTTCGAGTAACGCATCAAGCTGGCTTTACGCGGGTAGTTAAATGGCGGATAAGCATTGATGTTGCCGCTCTGCTCAACAAACGGTGCAGCGTGACAGTCCGCACAGTGTGGTTCACCGGCAGACAACCAGTGGTCACGACCATCGGTGGCTGCTGAGAATGGTACCGGTACTGCCACAGAACCTGATGGTAGTGTCTTCTGTGCTGCGGCAACACAATCAGGTGTTGTACAGAAGTCCATCGCATTCACACTGAAGTCGCCATCGCCATCCGTAGTTCCACAGATATGGAAAGCAGGACCACCCTCAGCACTACAGTCGATGAGACCAGTACCACCACCGGTTGAACATGAAGCTGCACTGCTAGTATTAACCTCAACCGTAGCCACAGCGCCATCATGGGCAGGGTCTATAGATCCTGCAAAATAACCGGCTACATAATTACACAGGCCAGGATCAGGCGCCCAGATCGCATAGGTATCATCGACCGGGTTACTGCTCTTAGGATCCAGCCAGGAGATCGCCTGCGCTTCTGTGGTTCCAACAGCAGCAGCAACCGCTGCCAACGTTGGTTCAGCACGTGGATTGGCCGTACCTTCGTTGTGTACCAGGCTAGTCATATTTTCAGCCTTCCACATTTCCTGACCCAGCTGGTTATGACAGTTGGTACACCAGAGACCGTTTGCACCCGGTACGTCATTGGCAACGTTATCCGATATCCACTGTCCAACCGCATTCAGGTGTGCAGATGTCTCTACACCATCATTATCCTTATTAGGATTAGAGTGCACATCGCGACCGACGAAACAGCCGCCGTTGGCGCCACGATTATCACCGTTAGCATAATAGTTGGTACCTGCCAGGGTGATAGGGTAACCACTCATGTCACCATCAGAACGGTGAGCCGGGTGACAACCCTGACAGCCACCATCACGACCCAGTGAGTCAGAGAAGGCAATCGGACCACCAGCAGCTTCGCTCTTGTGGTTATTATGCAAAGCCTCGGTCACCGGCGGAATCAGGTCACCGCCATGGGTCGCTGATTTAACCGCTGCGATCACGTTGTCCGCATGGCAACGCTGACAGATCACGGATTCATGACCCAGGCGGGTGTTCTGCGGTGCTACACCACCCTCATCCGCACCAGGGTAGTTCGCCGTAAAGCTGGTGCCATGCTGAACATCATGGCCGTTTAACATACTGATCGCCGCACTCTTCAGTCGAGCATACCAGTCGGCATCGCCGGCACCGGTATCGATATTGTAGTACGCAGTCCAGTAGTTATATTCCTGTGTCACCAGCGCATACTGTGCTGGATCATTGTTTGGACTGTTGTCTACCATCAGTTGACCGCCACCTTCAACAGCAGGTATATCGATCATGACACCATCAGCTGGATTAGAGTGACAACGCTCACAGTTCGGAATATCGATCGGTGCAGTACCGAAACCGATCACCGGATTACCGCTGCTGTCCAGTGTCGCTGCCCCGATACCGCCATAAGCGTTTGGATCGTAGTCATGCATCTGTGCCTTCATGGCGACGAATGGGCGTACGGAGTCCTCGTCCACCAGTCCAGGATCGGCGAAGAAGTCGATGGTGTCTTCAAACGGGGTCAGCGGCAGACCTAATGCTTCCCAGATATCGGGCGAAGTCAGCATGATCGGCAGATTTTCCAGCACTTTCATCTGGGTATACACCACCGTACCGTGCTCACCGGAGAAGGTCAGCACGTTACCATTAGAGAAACCGGCACAATCGTTATCAGCACCACCTTCTGTCACCGGCCCCATCGGATGCAGTGCTGGACCACAATTTTTTGGATAAACTACGTGACCGTTCACACCCAGGCGGATCTTGTCGGCATCCAGTGAGGTACCAGTCGAGTTACTGCCTTCCAGGTCTTCATAGAAATACAGATGGTTCCACACGGCATTCTGATAGTTGTCAGCACCGCCAGAGGTATCACCGTCACCCAGGACAACACCATCAGAACCGTTATAGTTGCCAGTAACAAAAGTGCCATTTGCGTTCAGCGCAGCTGAATCGAACGTGGTGTTCCATGACATCAACGAGTTACCTTCCACCGCGCTGATCAGCGTGCTGGACTGCGCCTTACCGCGGCCATCGTTACGAGGTTGTGCATCATGCCAGTATCTCAGCACATATTTCTTGAAGTTACCGTTTCCATCCAGCTCCATATCTCGGACCACGGTTTGACGGCCCAGCGCATCAAGGCCTTCGTTTGGATCACCTGCCATCAGCCTCGCAAAATCACTGCTATCATTCGGATCGATGGTATTTGGTTTAACAACCTGTGCCAGGATAGAGTTGTAAGCTGGCAAGACACAGCAGTAAGCAAATTCGAAACCGGTACAGTGCATGCCCAGCTCGTAGTTCATCATGATCTTGAAATCTGTCTGATCAGTAAAACCAGGGTCAATTGGCGGCGGGACATCGGTCACTGTAATCGTCACTGTTGCTGTATCTGTAAACTCACCATCAGACACTTCATAGGTAAATGAGTCATCACCTTCAAAACCACCATTAGAGGTATAAGTAAACGAACCATCTGTATTCAGGTTCAGATTACCATTAGATACATCGCTTATCAGATCTGAGACTACAAGCGGATCAAGCAATCCATCATCTTGATCGTTACCCAGAACGCCCGGTGCAGCCACATTCAAGGTCTGAGTTGTCGTTGCATTGTAGGTATCATTGATAGCCGTTGGAGCAGTATTACCGCCGCCGGATACAACTGTAACTGTTGTACTGCAGTTCGCCGAATCACCTCTTTTGTCGGTGACATTGAGCAGCACATTATAATTCTCACCTGGAGTGGAATAAACAACATCCACACGGGTATCAGTAGAAGCACCGGGAACACCACCACCATCTGTAAAATCCCAGGTATAGGATTTTGCCCCCTTGCCTCCATCGGTATTACCATCAAAATTAATGGCCACACCAGCCGTCGCTGTAGCGTCAGTTGGTGTAATAGTACATGACAAAGGTGCTGGCTGAGCCGCCTGAACGCTGCCAATTGTCATTACCAAAAGTACGCTGGTGCAAGTTGCTATAAAGGCTGTTTTTTTCAAGAACTGTTTCAGTAGACCTGTAAACATGTCCCATCCTCCTAAGATTTTTTTATCATTTATTTATTGTCTAGAACACCCCGAATATTTCATTCTGATGATCTTGACGCTATTATTATTTCGTCTGTACATAGTACATCGATGCATATTTGGAAAGCATATAACATGCCAAAACTTCAAAGTGCCATAAGGCACTGTTTACTATATTTCTTAAGAATATCAGCAGATTATTATTGAGTAACATACATGACAGTTACTGTCGCTGAGGTATGTCACTGTGGCATTAGTGACTGCCATATATGCCATGCTGATGTGTGAAATGGCGTAAGTTAAAGTATAACTAAAGGTGTAAACATCCCCTAAAATAGTACCGTGAAAATTAAAGGGGTCGGTGACAAATGAGAATTATTTAATATTTAGGATCAGAGTAAAAACTCTTAGTAACAGTTCTTACTCTGACCCAGAATAACTAAGAATTCGTTACAGGCTTATTTGCTTACATGCTGTTCCTCATCGGCACTCTCCTCCCGTAATCTTGATAACCAACGGCAGTAACAAAGACTTTCTTTATCCATAGAGTACACATCAGGATATGCTTTACAGCGCCTTTCATTTTTGCTGATGGTTAAATTGATCAGGTGCCATTTTTTAAGCATCTCATGATTGCCACATTCTTTGATGACTTTTCTTGCCAGATCCATGTTGCGCATGGAAGGCCTGATCCGAAAATACAATACTGCATCGCCATACGTGCCCGGTATGTTCTTTTTTCCCGACTTAAAGTATGCCGGCCCGGTAATGATGAATCCAAAATTGAGATTTATATCTTGATTGGTATCATCAACAACCGGGTCGTTGGTTTTGACCTTAAGCGGGTAAACATGAAAAACAAATGGGTCCTGATTTTTCCTGAGCTTATCAATTGCCGCGACGTCTTCATGTTTTATATAGGCATTAATGAATTCTCTGATGAGAAGCGTTTCATAATGGTGAAAGTTGTATTCACTCTGTGCTTTTTTCCAGTCGATTTCTTCAGCATCGTCATCATCAGATAAATGTAGAAATCTCACATCGTATTGTACTGATTGATTGCCAGATTGTTGACCTGGTCTGCTGCCACAGGGTATTACTATATCAAATGGTTTCTCTTTGAACTCCAGATCTCCGGAATCCAGTCCAAGGCGGTATTCACAGAAAGACTGGAAACGAGCACCGTAGGTTCCAGCCGTCATCGTCCAGGTAAAACGCAGCATCTGTGACCACGACCAGCGGCGGAACAGGTTCATCCAGCCACGGTTTCTTGGAGCGGCATACTCCAGGTCAAGGTGGCGGTCATAGTAGATCTGCTGCATGAACTGGATTAGGCGTTTACAAAAGTAGAACCCTGCTCTGAATTCCTCATAATCAGCGGGCAATAAACCTCGGCTTTTATCTACAGTATCAGCGATAGAATCATCTTCAGTGTCCTCTACAGGATCAGTAGATCGCTTACCTGGATCCTTTTTATCAAAATGCTCTTTAGCTACTATTTGCAGATTCGGGTAGAGTTGTCCATCAAGAAAAACAAGGTGTTTATCAGTTCGCAACGTATCCATAATTGATTCGAGCTGCTCATCATGATCTTCAGGTTTCTGGCTGTACGGGTCAGAACCGGCATACCATTGTTTATGAAGTTCCATAACGACGCGATCAATCCTGTCCTTTAGATTGGTTTCTTCTGAACGTGCAATATCTACTGCATTTTCGAGGACGGCCGTTGCAATATGCTCTCCCAGTGCCCGGTAGCTCTCAAACTGGGTCTCATCAAACCACTGATCAACTGTGCTTTCATGTGGGAAATCCTTATGGCTGTTCGCATATGTCTCTACACTTAGGGGTTCATCACCGGTCAGCGAAGATTTGATATAGACAAGGATACCATCCGGCTGGTCCTTGTCAGCTTCACTATAACGGATGCAACCCACAGCGCAATGCCACTGGCTTTTACCGGTTTCAGAATCCCGTTTTATCTGTGAAACGTCGATATCGATAGGAACACCCAGATCAATCTGGCATTTTTCGAGTGCATTCCCCAGCCCTGAGAATGTCATATCCGGGTCGGCCTCGGCATCACAGGCCACGATAATATAACAACGCCGGCGCACCAGTTCGTAGATGCCAAGGTTTTCAAAGTGGCCGCCGTCGGAGAGATAAACATAGTCGCTTTTTGAGTCGGTTTTGCCCAGCAGCTCATTCCAGAGATAAAGCAAACCCCACCCTGGAGCGCTTGACGAAATACGCATGGAGTTTTCTTTTGTGGTATTTGGCAACCACCAGCCGAGTCGGACATTAAATGTGGTCATCAGGAAAGTGAGCGCAGGTGATGAATGGTAGCCCATATTAGGGCTGGCAGCAGCGCCGGAAATAGTCATGGCTTTGCCTAGTGAAATGCCATGCGTATCCCCTGCGTAATGTTCACTTCCAACAAAACCACCGACACGCCCTATGTTCTCTTTACCGGGTTTATTATCGTTTTCACCGCAGAATTCGTAACCACAGTACTGCGGGGTAAACGTAAAAGAAGCAGCTTTACGTTTTTGCCATGCGAGTCGTTTGCTGTCGACCAGGTTAATCGCAGCATTAATAATCAGGTAGGGTTCGGTACATTGTCTCTCCCTTCGATCACCTTC
>JADFWF010000260.1 GCA_015222965.1 Pseudomonadota bacterium
CGAGCCGTTAACTATCTTGATTTAAGGAACTTGCCTTTTTCCCTTGAGGAAGAGCTGGATGGTCAGGACCTGGTTAAAAAGCTGATTATCGTCGCTAAGCGAGCGATGACGGTTCACTTCGAAGAGTTGAGCGATGATCCGCTTGGCCACAAGGATGATGGCCTGCCAAGTTACCGTGATCGTATAACCACGTTGAAAACAAAAGCCGGTCCTGTTGATATATTAATGCAGCGCGTGCCACGCGGTGATGGCGTGTTCGTGTGGAAGATTTCAAATTCCACCGTCGCCCTTATCCCGACATTAGATCAAGAGTTTGGCTATGGAGTTATTGGCAATAGATTGTCACAAATATTTCCACACTATATGATTTTTGGGTTTGAGATCTGGCAGTTCGTGATGTTGTTAGGCCTGTTGATCATAGGTTACGCCATCGCATTCATCGTGACATTTGTCCTCGTCAAAATCCTGCAGAAAAATAAACGTTTTAATAAGCAGCGGTTGCAGAAGTTTGTCGTTGGTCCACTTCGTTTATTGATTACGGTTTTATTTTTTCGCGCCACATTTGACATGATCGCGCCATCACTGGTTGCCCGTGCCTTATTTGAAGCTAAAACATTTTTAATCATTTCGCTGTTGTGGGTGCTGCTTGGCGTTGTTGATCTAATAATCTTCCGGCTTGCTGATCGTATGAAGCGAAATGGACAGGTAGATGCCGTCATGTTGTTGAAGCCTGCATCGACCGGTATAAAGCTTGTTGTTTTATTAATAGCTATCATCTCATGGATGGATAACCTGGGTTACCAGGTGACCACTATTCTTGCCGGTCTGGGTGTCGGTGGTGTTGCTGTTGCGCTGGCCGCGCAGAAATCACTGGAAAACTTGATCGGATCGATCACTATCTATGCGTCTCAGCCGGTGCATGTCGGTGACTTTTGTAAATTTGGTGATACCCTCGGTACCGTTGAAGAGATCGGTTTACGGGCAACACAGTTACGCACCTTGGCACGCACTGTCGTGCATATCCCTAATGCGATGTTTGCTTCAGGTAAAATTGAAAACTTAACGCAGCGCGATAAAATCCTCTACCGGACACGTTTACGCCTGTCTTATAGCGATACACCTGGGCAGGTTAAACAAGTACTGGCAGAGCTCCGTAAGTTAATCGATCAGCATGAATCTATCGATGAAGAAAGTTCCAGGGTGCGTTTTCTGGAATTTGGCGAATATGCTCAGGAACTGGAATTGTATGTTTATATTAAAACAACGGACTTTGTTGAATACCTTGAACATCGAGAAGGTATCAATTTAAGAATAAATGATATCGTTGAGTCTGCCGGTGCGCACTTGGTCGTTCCAACTAAAACTATTAGTTTGACGCAATCATCCGAACTGCCGGCAACGTAAAAAAGAAATCTGAAAATGCCAGATTGTATTATCGTTGGTGGCGGCGCGATTGGTCTATTAACGGCGCGCCAATTATATCTAGAAGGCGTCGATGTTCTGCTGCTGGAGAAAGGGCCGTTAGGTGGTGAGTCTTCCTGGGCGGGCGGTGGAATTATTTCTCCACTTTATCCATGGCGTTATGACGACTCGGTCAATATTCTAGCCGAACGCAGTAAAAATATTTATCCCGAATTAACACAAACACTGCTTGAAGAATCCGGCAATGATTGCGAGTTGATCAACTCCGGTCTGTTCACCGTTATTCGTGATGGCCAGGATGATGTCCTGGGCTGGGCCAGGAAATGGTCGGTAGATGCCAGCTTCATCGATGATTCAGGTGTTATTCATGAGATCGAAAAATCGGTTGGTGATTCGGTGGATAAGGGTATCTGGATGCCGGACATAAATCAGGTCAGAAACCCGAAACTGGTAAAAGCATTAAAAGCCTCTTTTGATCATCTGTCGATTCCTTACCAGGAACAGTGCGAAGTAGAAGAAATAATCGTAGAGAATAATAAAGTTACCGGTGTTCGTACAAAACAAAAAACATACATTGCTGATAAAGTTATCATCGCCAGCGGGGCATGGAGCGCGCAGTTCAGCGTTACGAAATCGTCTGTAGACGTGCTTCCGGTTAAAGGGCAAATGATCATGTATAACGGGCAGCCGGATCTTGTGAAGCGTATGGTTTTATCCGAAGGCCATTATGTGATCCCGCGTAAAGACGGCCGGATACTGGCGGGCAGTACACTGGAAAAAATTGGTTTTGATAAGACGATATCATCTTCTGCGCTCGATGAACTGCATCGAGCGGCAGTAGAGCTGATCCCATTGTTAAGTGATCTTGAGATCGAAAGGCAATGGGCAGGTTTAAGGCCGGGTACGGAAAAAGGTATACCTTATATATGTCAACATGATGATGTCGAAGGTTTATATGTGCATGCCGGCCATTTCAGAAATGGTATCGTGCTGGGTGCGGCTTCGGCAGAATTGATGACAGACATTGTATTGAATCGAAAACCCTGGTGCGATACATCACCGTATATGATGAGCGCGCAGCATTGACTAACCGGGGTCAGAGACAAGCTTGTCTCTGACCCCTTAGATAGCGCATAAGCCGGAATAGCTCCAACTGGTAGAGCAAGTCATTCGTAATGACGAGGTTGGGAGTTCGATCCTCCCTTCCGGCACCAAATAACGTCATTGCGAGCGAAGCGTGGCAATCTTTTTTGGCAACTCGGTCGTCTGCATGAGCTTGCCACGCTTCGCTCGCAATGACACCAATGACCTAGAAATTCGGCTTAACCGGCGCATCTTTAAACATCGCAACGCTGGACATGATCTCTTCTCTGGCTTCTTCGATACCGCCCCAGCCGCCTACGCGTACCCACTTGCCTTCATCCAGATCCTTATAGTGCTCGAAGAAGTGTGCGATCTGGTCTAGTAGCATGGGCTGCATGTCTTCTATGTTTTTTGCGGCGCGGAATGATTTGCA
>JADFWF010000261.1 GCA_015222965.1 Pseudomonadota bacterium
GCCTGATAATAGCTAACAAAAAATAGAATAATTGGAAAGAAATCAAATAGTAACTTCATTGTTTTAAAGTGAATTATCGTTAGTGTTTGGGTGATGTGTTTTCTGTGAGGGAGGCATTATACCGAACTTCGTTAATGAATAATGAATAATGAACAGTGAATAATGAAAAGACCTTATATATTGTTTTTAAACTTATGGTGTCGTTTTTTGTAAATGTTTAAAATAGTTATGTTAAGTGTCCTAGTAGAAGATTCAATATAGTGCTTTTTTTAATTATTCATTATTCACTGTTCATTATTCATTAATTTTACACAACGTGTAAAATTCCCCTATGAGTCAATTTTTCGAAATCCATCCCGATAATCCACAGAAGCGTCTGATCAAACAGGCGGCTGAGATCATTCATAAGGGTGGTGTCATCGTGTATCCGACGGATTCCAGTTATGCATTAGGTTGCCATATCGGCGATAAAAATGCGGTCACTCGTCTGCGGCGTATCCGGCAGATAGATGACAAGCATAATCTGACGCTGGTGTGTCGTGATCTGTCTGAAATTGCAACTTATGCCAAAATTAATAACACTGATTATCGATTGCTGAAATCACTGACGCCAGGACCATATACATTTATCCTTCCGGCCACCAGTGAGGTGCCTCGGCGATTGATGCATCCCAAGCGTCGTCATATCGGATTACGTGTAATGGATCATCCTGTGGTCAACGACTTGCTGGAAGAGCTTGGTCAGCCCCTGATAAGCTGCACGCTGGTTTTGCCAGATGAAGATTTTCCGGTGACGGATGCTGAAGATATTCGTGCGCAGCTGGAAAAACAGGTTGATCTGATTATCGACGGCGGACATTGCGGCATCGAGCCAACCACCGTTATTCGTCTGACTGATGGCGTGCCGGACATTCGACGCCATGGTAAAGGCACAAACCACGGGCTTTAGACCTGCGGTCAATGAATAATGAATAGTGAATAATGCAAAACTAGAAGCATATAGAAAGTATTGCAGTTTTAGCTGTGCATTATGTTTGCTAATTTTTGTTTTTCTATTATTCACTATTCATTATTTATTATTCATTGCTTTTAAGGTGTAAACTTCGCTTCAATAATAAATAAAGAACAATTAAACACCTTCGATGTCATCCATTCCCGATATTGCCTATACCATCGCCGTTTGGGCGGCGCCTATTTTATTTGCTATTACTTTGCATGAAGCAGCGCACGGCTGGGTGGCAAACAGATTAGGTGATCCCACAGCAAAGACACTTGGCAGGATTACGATTAATCCGCTAAAACATATCGATCCAGTGGGTACGATAGTCGTGCCTTTATTCCTGGCGATGGTAAGTCCGTTTGTCATGGGCTGGGCAAAACCGGTGCCGGTCGAGCCGCGTTACTTTAAATCACCCTTGCTTGATATGGCACTGGTAGCCGTTGCCGGCCCTGTTTCGAATTTTTTTATGGCGTGCATCTGGGCAATGTTTATCAAGATGGCTTATCTGTCACTGGATAATTCACCGCTGCTGTCTTTCATGGCAGAAATGGGTAAGAACGGCATCATCATTAATATCGTGCTGATGGTGCTTAATTTATTGCCGATTCCACCGCTGGATGGCGGGCGTGTTGTTACCGGTATTTTGCCGCCGAATCTGGCGATGCAATTTATGCGGCTGGAAAGATACGGCATGATAATTATTTTAGTATTACTTATCAGTGGAATACTCGGTAAAATCATGTGGCCGATCGTCATGCATTTTGTCAAAATCATCGGATTTCTATTTGGACTTTAGTTGAAGTAAACAGGGTAAGAGATTGAATACAGTAGTAACACAACACAAACGCGTTTTATCAGGTATGCGACCGACCGGCCGTCTTCACCTGGGACATTACCATGGCGTGCTGAAAAACTGGGTACAGTTGCAGCATGAATATGAGTGTTTCTTTTTTGTTGCCGACTGGCACGCGTTAACCACGCATTATGAAGACCCGTCTATCATCGAAAAGAGCACCTGGGAGATGGTGGTCGACTGGCTGGCTGCGGGTATTAGCCCGGGTTCTGCTAAATTGTTTATTCAGTCAAAAGTGCCAGAGCATGCTGAATTACATACCTTGTTATCGATGATTACCCCGCTGAGCTGGCTGGAACGTGTACCGACGTACAAAGATCAACAGGAAGCCCTGAAAGAGAAAGACCTGGCGACTTATGGTTTCCTGGGTTACCCCTTGCTGCAGAGCGCCGATATCCTGGTTTACAAGGCGGGTATGGTACCAGTCGGTGAAGATCAGGTGGCACATGTTGAACTGACACGAGAGGTCGCGCGCCGTTTCAATCATCTCTATGGTCGCGAGCCTGATTTTAAAGAAAAGGCAGAACAGGCCGCCGCTAAAATGGGCAAGAAAAATGCCCGCATGTTTTTTAAATATCGAAAAGAATACCAGGAAAAGGGTGATGCCGAGGCGTTGAACGTGGCGCAGGCACTGCTTGATTCGCAACAGAATATCTCGATCGGTGATAAAGAGCGTCTTTTTGGTTATCTCGAAGGCTCAGGCAAGATCATCCTGCCGGAGCCGCAGGCATTACTGACACCAGCATCCAAAATGCCGGGGCTCGATGGACAGAAAATGTCCAAGTCTTATAACAATACGATTGCTCTGCGTGATGATACCGATACCGTGGTTAAGAAATTACGTACTATGCCTACCGACCCGGCCAGGGTTCGTCGTACTGACCCGGGTGACCCGGCAAAATGCCCGGTATGGCAATTTCATGAAGTGTACTCCGATGAAAAAACCTGTGAATGGGTTCAGGCGGGTTGCCGGAGTGCATCGATTGGCTGTGTGGAATGCAAGCAACCGGTCATCGATGCGGTGCTGGCTGAACTGCTGCCCATGCAGGAAAGAGCAAAAGAGTACGAAGAGGATGTTTCAACTGTCAAAGCAATAATTGATGAGGGAAATGAGGCCGCAAGAGAGGTCGCGCGTGATACACTTGAAGAAGTCAGAAAAGCGATGGGTATCGCTTACTTATAGAATCTTCCGTTCGGGCATCAGGCAATATGAGCACCGGAAAATACGAGCATCAGGAAATACGAGCACTAGGCAATATGGTCAATCCAGATATTCAGGAAACTCAGGAACAGGAAGCGCTAACCGAGAAAGCCGCTACGGATAAAAAGGCGAAAATCGCCGCGCAGGTAACGGCAACCCAGGGTGAAATGCCATTTGCCTTAATTCAGGGTGAGCCACTGACAGTTATACCGCAGGATCTTTACATCCCACCTAATGCGCTGGAAGTTATCCTCGAGGCCTTCGAAGGCCC
>JADFWF010000262.1 GCA_015222965.1 Pseudomonadota bacterium
CGACCAGGACTATTTTTTGAAGGTCGCCTTTGAACGAATTTACCCTCTTTTAGCAAATCACACAAATGTCGCCTATGTGGTGGAAGCGGCCTTAGATTAATAACACCTAAAATGATGCTTTGGGCTAGCTTTGAATTATTGCGAGCTGTCAGGTTACATCCAAATTAATCTCAATCTGCCAGATTAAGTCTGAGCTACTACATTAAACACACGCAATTACGCCCTTTCCCCTTAGCGCGATAGAGCGCCTTATCTGACAGCTTTAATACATCCCATGGAGTTGAAGCATTACTGTGTGAATCTGCGACACCGATAGATACTGAGACCCTTACTGATTTATTTTTCTTACGTTTAACTTTTTTGTCACTCTTCCTTCTGCTGCTTGACCGGTTGATGATAAAAGGCGTATTAGCAATGGTTTCACGTAAGGCCTCAAGGTGCGGTTTTGCAGCTTCACTATCCTTGCCATTAAACACCACTGAAAATTCTTCTCCGCCATAGCGGTAAGATGCGCCTCCACCAGTGACCTTGTTCAGTTTTGTTGCGATCATACGAAGTACAGCATCACCGGTATCATGCCCGTAGGTATCATTAAACTTTTTAAAATGGTCGACGTCCAACATAGCGACAGTATATAAGCCGCCTAATTTTTGAAATCTCTCACGTAAAGCACGTCTTGCAGGTAATTCTGTCAGTTCATCAAGATAAGCCATGCGCCACGATTCTTGTAACACCGCATACAGACACATTGTCAAAGCAGTACTACTGAGCACGTTTAGACTCGGATCTGTGTAACCAAGATGAAGCTGGATCAGCAGCATGACCAGAACCCCTAATCCAGCCGACATGTTAGGAGACGGCTGCAAGAAGTAGAGTACCAGCATAGAGATAAAAACCGATATCGAGATAAACAGTACGGCCTGCGGTTGCTGTGTCCAGTCGAAATAGCGTGCGGGCAGCCAGTCTGTCAACAATAGATGTGTTAGCCATTCAGGCGACATTGACATCATGACAACTGAAAATACGATGCTTGACGCTAATACCGCATATGCAGGAATTGCTCTGCTGCTTACGATACCCCGATCCGGCATCGCTGTTAATGTCAGCAGCATCAGCGGTACAAATCCGGAGAGCAAGGCATAACCTAAATCTGTATTTGCCAGTTCCAGACCAAGAGTAATATTGGTAATAGCTACCAGGATAACGTAAAAAAATATCGAGCTACGGTTGAAATGAATACTTAAACTGATGACGAGTAAGGCAAGAATAACGGGTAAAAATATAATCCCACTGACGATAACTTTTGGTAATTGAAAATATACCTGATAACCATAGGCCGATATCAGCAACAATATGAAGATGGGGATAAGATTTTTTATTGCTCTCATGCTGATGATTCTATACAAGATTTATTTATTATTAAACAAGTAATCTTAATCACTCATTTTCCATAGATAGAAACTCGCTATGCTTCGGTAAGGGCGCCAGGCTTCAGCGATGGTAGTATATTCATCATGCTTCGCCTCATCAGCAACCTGGTAATATTTCTGTATCGACCTGCGTATGACCAGATCACCGACTGGAAAAATATCTGGCCTCTGCAGAGAAAACATCAGGAACATATCCACACTCCACTGGCCGATACCGGGATACTGTATTAATTCGCCGCGAACTTCATCATCATTTTTACGTGACAGCTTTCTAAAATTGAGATCTCCATCTGTTATGGCTTGCGCCAAGGTACAGATATAACGTACTTTATTATTTGATAGACCGCATTCACGTATCACCGTGGTTTTTAGTTCGAGAATATTTTCTGCCCTGAAAAAGCGGCCACCGTTTTTATCGAGCAGCCGTTTTTCGATGGTACGCCCGGCTTTTACTGAGAGCTGCTGATTAATGATGGCACTGACCAGCGCATGATAGTGAGGCGGTTTTGATCTGCCAGGCGTTAGCTGTCCACACTGCTCTATTATTTTCGCCATCACCTTATCCTTTTTTCGAAAGTGACGATGTGCAGCGTTTAGTAGACACTTATCCATATCATTAACTGTGTTTATTGCCTCACCCGGTAACCGGTTTTAAACATCCAGCCTACGATGGCGATGCATATTGCGAGAAAACCTAGGATCACCATCAGGCTTGTACCGACACTGACATCGGACACTTCGAAGAAGCTCCAGCGAAAACCGCTGATGAGATAAACCACCGGGTTAAACAATGTTACCGTCTGCCAGAAAGGTGGCAGCATGCTGACCGAGTAGAAGCTACCACCGAGGAATACTAACGGGGTGATCACCAGCAGCGGGATGACCTGCAGTTTCTCAAAATCATTTGCCCATAGGCCGATGATAAAACCAAACAGACTGAATGATATACAGGTAAGTATCAGGAAAGTTAACATCCATACCGGGTGGGCAATGTTCAGATCGACAAAGAAACTGGCGGTAATCAGTATAACAAAACCGATGATTAGAGATTTAGTCGCAGCCGCGCCGACGAAGCCGATGATGATCTCAAAAAAGGAAATCGGTGCGGAATGTATCTCATAGATGCTGCCGGTAAACTTGGGGAAGAAGATACCAAATGATGCATTGGCGATGCTCTGTGTGAGCAGCGACAGCATGGTTAATCCGGGCACGATGAAAAGACCATAAGAGACACCATCGATACTTTGTATGCGTGAACCGATAGCAGAACCGAACACGATGAAATACAGACAGGTTGATATCACCGGTGAAGCAAGGCTCTGAAACAAGGTTTCCCATGCGCGCAGCATCTCCTGCAGGAAGATGACTTTTATGGCCTGAACATTCATGCTTTCACCTCGTTCGATCCATCCTGCCTGTTATCATTCCTGACCAGGTCAACAAAGATATCCTCCAGTGAACTTTTGTTGATATGCAGATCCTTGAGTTCCAGGCCGGCAGCTTTAATCGACTGTAACAGATCAGTGATGCCCGTGCTGTCACTCATGGTATCGTAGGTATAGATCAGCTGTTCGCCGTCTTCAGACAAAACGAGATCGTAAGCCGTCAGCGCTTTCGGCAAGCTGATTGCCGGCTCCTTCAGCTCAACGATCAACTGTTTCTTACCGAGGTTGTGCATCAGGGTCTGTTTATCTTCTACCAGCAGTAATTCACCGTTGCTGATAACGCCGATACGATCGGCAATCTCTTCGGCTTCTTCGATGTAGTGCGTGGTGAGGATGATGGTTACACCAGAGTCGCGCAGACGGCGCACGATATTCCACATGTCTTTGCGTAACTCGACATCAACACCAGCGGTTGGCTCATCGAGAAACAAAATTTTGGGTTCGTGTGATAAGGCCTTGGCGATCAATACACGGCGTTTCATACCGCCGGATAAGGTTCTTAGTTCACTGTTTTTTTTATCGAACAAAGACAGGTCTTTCAACAGCTGCTCGAGGTAGGCATTATCTCTTTTCTTACCGAACAAACCCCTGCTGAAGCGAATGGTGTTCCATACGGTTTCGAATGCGCCCAGCGTGAGCTCCTGAGGAACCAGCCCTATCAGTTCTCGTGTTTTACGATAATCCGTAACATTATCAAAACCATTGGCAGCTACCGTGCCGGTACTGGCTGAAACAATTCCGCATATGATCGAGATCAATGTAGTTTTTCCCGCACCGTTGGGACCCAGTAATGCAAGAATTTCACCATCAGCGATATCAAGATTGATATCTTTCAGTGCCTGATGACCTGTCTGATAAGTTTTGGACAGATTTTTTATTGTGACGACTGGTTTCATATAAAGGTATTACCCGCTTTGAACTCTACTTTAATGAATAAACAATGGTCGCACATAAATATAAAACCTGCCGCTTTATTATCAGATAAAAAAAGCACCATCAATGTGGTGCTTTTTTTAGATCAGATCCGGCCGCCAGTATCCGGACAGCAGCTTAACCAGGTTATTCCAGATGCTCTGCCAGAACATCTCTTAACTGCTCAGCCAGGGCCGTGCTGTAAACATCACCATCATCATCTGTGGTCTGGGAGTTTCTGGCATCTTTCACTTCGATCTGAATAAATCCTTTCAGGTCGGTGAATTCGAGGCGATATTGCCGACTTTGCTCTTTCGCGATATCACTATCATCAGAACTGGT
This sequence comes from Pseudomonadota bacterium, assembly GCA_015222965.1. Taxonomy (GTDB): domain Bacteria; phylum Pseudomonadota; class Gammaproteobacteria; order SZUA-229; family SZUA-229. The sequence goes on from JADFWF010000262.1 coordinate 4,130, forward strand.
AAACAGATTCATCAACCAGCTGGATTTGGATAGGTCATCTTCTTCTACCTCAAGTTCTTCAGCAGAAAGTTTGGTAACACCAAAACTGATCATACTCTCTGTTTTCTGCTCTTTGATGTCCTGCATCCGCATACGATCGAGCGCCCGCACCGACCGTCGCCAGACAAAATCCATACTGCCTTTCATCGTCAGACCGGTGGTATTAGTACTATCCAGTTTTACCAACGAGCTATAAGGACGATAATTCTCCAGCAAGGCGATGGACTGTTCTTTGGTCAGTCCGGCAAATAAAGCCATACGAGAAACAATCTCCCGCTCTGCTTCCAGGTTACTCGGCTGCGATACCCAGAAATATTCATCGGCATATTCACCACGTAACCTGCGTTCTATTCTGGAATGAGCGACGTACAAACGTGTTTTACGGTCGAGATCAAAACGCTCAACACGGACACGGAATTTATCCTTTACGTCCGGTTCAAACTTCTGAAACATTGATCCAAAAAATCCGCTCTCACCGCCTAAACGTTCGGTCCATTCAGTTTCCATAAATCCGAGCAATGGGCGTACCTGCACCAGCTCGATGCCTTCAGCCTCCCAGAATTCCAGCAACCTCGGCCAGACCTTTTCGACATCGTTATCCACTTCGATCCAGCTGTTGCCGGCATAACTCACCATGCGCACACCATCAAACTTCGGTGTGATCACGGTTTCCAGTTTGTTATTATCACGGAAACGCTGCAGTGCTTCTTCAGACGGTTTTGGGACTTTTAATTCATCACCGGTATCGGGCTCTGTCAAATCAGGCGGAACTTCCAGATTTTTATAATATTCAGCACCGTGATAAACCGGACGTTCATTGCTACAGGCCACAACAGTCAGCACCATTAACATAGCGCTGAGCCACTGTAATCCAGGCATTGCTGGTTTTGTATATTTTTTCAACTTAGGACTCCAGCCTGACGCATCGCATGGCGAAGTGGCTCGTGATATTGCTCATCTAATATTGCTAAAGGCAGACGTATTCCCGCTTCGACAAGACCCATTTCAAATAGTGCCCATTTAACGGGCATCGGACTGGATTCAAGGAACAGGCGTGAATGCAAACCGCTTAACCGTTGATTTATCGATTCAGCCAGTTCCCGGTCACCCGCTAATGCTGCCTCACACATCTCTGCCATCGCCTTTGGTGCCACATTATTTGTCACAGAAATAACACCATGACCACCGCGCAGCATAAATTCAGCACCGGTTTCATCATCACCACCAAATAATACGAAATCAGTATCACCCAGCAACGCCTGCATTTCTGCCAGACGGTTCAGGTCACCGGTCGCATCCTTCAGACCGATAATGTTCTCGATTTCAGACAGCTGCTTGACCGTTTCTGGCAACAGGTCACAGGCGGTGCGCCCGGGAACGTTGTATAAGATCTGCGGGATATCGACACTTTCAGCGATTTTTTTATAATGTTCATACAGACCACGCTGCGGCGGTTTGTTGTAATAAGGGGTTACCAGCAGACAGGCATCGGCCCCGCCCTGCTGGGCACGGCGTGTCAGTGCCAGCGCTTCAGAAGTCGAGTTGGCACCGGTGCCGGCGATTACCGGCAAACGGCCGTTAACCATCTCGACGGTGCGCGCCATGACATCACAATGCTCATCCATGTCCAATGTGGCAGATTCACCTGTAGTGCCCATAGAGACGATGGCTGAAGTGTTGTTTTCTACATGAAATTCAACCAGATTAGCCAGACTTTTATAGTCGACGCTGCCATCTGTATGCATCGGCGTGACCAGTGCCACCATGCTGCCGCGAAATGTACCGCTTTTAACCATTATTTACCCCGATAAAACAAGGCGCACAGTTAATCAATTTTTCACCTTTTTTTCAATGATTTATGTTACCAAATATGAATAATTTACTAGCCTTTATCTTTATTTCCCTGATGATTTTAGGTGCTTTACAGGGATTTTCCGGGCATTGGCGAATCCTTTGACTATACTCAATCTATCGACTCCATCTGAATTCTTTGGAGCACGTGCAGAGCACTCTACAGTTTGGACACGAAATTGAATACATCAGCACAGTCAGAACGTCGGATCTACAACCGCATTCCGTTTACCGCAGAAATACTAATGCAGTGCGGCTCTCAGGAATGGAGCTGCAACCTGCTGGATATCTCACTCAAAGGCATGTTGGTAGAACCGCCTGAAAATATCGATATCGACTTGAACAACCCCTGCGGCATGGCACTCTTTCTGGGTGAAGACATCTCTATCCACGCCCGTGTCACTATCACCCACAGCAACAATGATAACTGGGGTTTGAAATGGCTGCAGATAGACGTTGCCAGCTTGCAGCATCTACGCCGCCTGATCGAATTAAACACCAATGACCCGGCGATGCTGATACGTGAGCTGTCCGATCTGAGCTGATACTCCATCATAACACCCTCAACCTGGTGTGAGCGTTTTTGAGCCTAAAGAAAAGTTGGCAGTAGGCAGTTATCAGCTTGTAGCATTCTGTCGGACAATGCCCGACCTACGCTTTTACTGCCGACTGCCAACTGATAACTGCCAACTTCTCTTTATGGCCGAAAGCAGCGACTCCTAAAATAAAAAACATAATAAACCTCCCCGTAATCCTGCAAAAACTATGCGTTCTAGACTTTTTTGTTTACACTGTGCTTCACTTTTTCTACCCAAGTAAACAAAATGGCTACTAAACTTGTTATCTCGGCACTCGGTGCCGATCGTCCGGGTATCGTCGACGAACTCAGTAACATCATCTACAAGCACTCTCTCAATATCGAAGACAGCCGCATGACAGTACTTGGTGGTGAATTTGCGATGCTGCTGCTGGTCAGCGGCGAGCAGGCATCCATCGATGCCTTACAGACACAGGCAAACGAGATAGAGCAGGCATTACAGATGCGCCTGTTAATAAAAGTCACCACTGACTCCAGCCCGTCTGATACTGCCATCCCCTACGCGGTCGAAGTCGCAGCCCTCGACAACCCCGGCATCGTTAACAACATCGCCAGCTTCTTTTCCGAACGGGATATAAATATCGTCAACCTGCAGACCGAAAGCTACTCAGCACCACATACCGGTTCGCCCATGTTCGCATTGCATATGACCGTCGGTATCTCAGCGGATACCAACATCTCTCAGCTGCGTGAGACTTTCATGCAGGTTTGTGACGAACTCAATCTAGACGCTGAATTAAACAGTCTATAACCCCCCTGGAAACTAACATGGTAAACATAGGCAAGAAAGTTAAAAACTTTTCACGTCCGGCCACCGGTGATAAAACCATCAGCCTGAAAGATCTGGCGGGTAAAAAAGTCATATTATATTTTTACCCTAAAGACAACACACCCGGCTGCACCACAGAAGGTCAGGATTTTCGTGATGCTAAAGCAAAATTTACACGCCAGAATGCTGTGATACTTGGTGTCTCACGCGACAGTATAAAAAAGCACGAAAATTTCAAGGCCAAACAAAACTTCAACTTTGATCTGCTCTCAGATGAAGACGAATCTTTGTGTAAACAGTTTGACGTCATCAAACTAAAAAAGTTATACGGTAAAGAATATCTGGGCATCGACCGCAGCACTTTCTTGATCGATGCAAAGGGGGTGTTACTGGAAGAATGGCGCGGTGTAAAAGTTAAAGGCCACATCGAGACAGTACTGTCCGCCTGTAAAAAACAAAAATAAACACTGGTGCATAGCATTAAACCCTACCCCCTGCTCTGGACAGTATCGTTTTTTGCTGTTTTTATCTGGTCAGCCATACAGCCAAAAGATTATCTGACCTGGGCACTGGAAGTTGCACCTGCCATAATAGGATTTGCTGCTTTAGCGATAACGCGAAAAAACTTCCCGCTGACCACACTATGTTACTCACTAATCCTGATCTTTTGCTGGTTACTGATGGTTGGCGGTCACTATACTTATGCCGAAGTGCCGTTATTCGACACCATCAAAGAAGTATTTAATCAGTCAAGAAACAATTTCGACAAACTGGGGCATTTTGCACAGGGTTTTGTCCCTGCTATAGTCTGCAGGGAAATTATTATTCGCCTGAAGATAATCGATGGTAAATTCTTTACGCACTTTTTTACTTTATGTTTCTGCCTCGCCCTCAGTGCATTCTACGAATTACTCGAATGGTGGGTCGCACTGCTGAGTCAAGAGGCCGCTGAAGCATTCCTCGGCACACAGGGTTACGTATGGGACACCCAATCAGATATGGCATGGGCATTATTTGGCGCCATGTGTGCTCTAACATTGCTCAGCCCTGTTCACGATAAACAGATCAAACAATTACAAATATAATATCCAACAAAACCATGAACGATAAAACCTATATCAAAGGCAAAGATGCAGCACTGGAAGAATCCATTGCATCCATGCAACAAAAACTGATCGATCTCAATTTTGATATCGAAGAAGCATCCTGGTTAAACCCGGTACCCAATGTGTTCTCCGTACACATACGAGACAAAGACTGCGGCCTGATGTTTACCAATGGCAAAGGCACGACAAAAAAATCCTGCCTCGCCAGCGCGCTGGGTGAATATTTTGAACGCCTGAGCTGTAATTATTTTTTTGCTGATTTTTATCTGGGCCAGAATTTTGCCCATGATGATTTCGTGCATTACCCTGATGAGCGCTGGTTTAAAAACAAAGACAAAGACGACGACAGCATCCACGATGAATTGCTCGATGAGAAACTCTGGCAATTTTATGATCCCGAACAGGCACTGAGTGCATCGATAATCTTTGACACAAATTCAGGTACTGGTGAACGCGGCGTCTGCGCCTGCCCTTACCAAAGACAACGTGACGGCAAAACTGTCTGGTTCCCGATCAACATCATCGGAAACTGTTATGTGAGCAACGGCATGTCTGCAGGCAACACTAAAAACGAAGCACGGGTGCAGAGCCTGTCCGAAGTTTTTGAGCGTTATATCAAAAACAAGATCATCGCCGAAGGCATCTGCCTGCCTGAAGTACCTGACTCTGTTTTACAGCGTTTCCCTCAGATAGTGGAAGCCATTAAAAAACTGGAATCACATGGCTATCAGTTACGTATCGCCGACGCATCCTTAGGCGGCCGTTACCCGGTGATGAGCGTGACCTTGATCAATCCCACTAACGCTACCGTGTTTGCTTCTTTTGGCGCACACCCGAGCTTCGAAGTCGCACTGGAACGTACAGTGACAGAACTATTGCAGGGCCGCGACCTTGACCAGCTCGATGGTTTTCAATCACCCAGTTTTGATCTGGATGAGGTCGCTGACCATCACAATCTCGAAACACACTTTATCGATTCCAGCGGATTGATCGCATACGACTTCTTCAAAGATAAACCTGATTTTGAATTCAGTGACTGGGACCATGACGCATCGACAACAGATGAGTTCAGTTACCTCTGCGACATCATCCATGAGCTGGACTTTGATATCTATATCTCAGACTACGAACATCTCAACGTATACTCCTGCCGCATATTAGTGCCCGGGATGTCAGACATCTACCCTGTCGATGACCTGGTGTGGAACAACAACAATGAAGGCGCCTTATTTCGCGAAGATATATTGTCACTAAAAAATCTGGATGCAACTCAATGGCAGTCTATCCTAACCCGGCTGGAAGAAGGCGGTTACAGTGACTATCAGCGTGTCGCAGAATTTATCGGCGTCGCACCCGATGCAGGGACCGCCTGGGCGAGCCTGCGTATCGGCGAACTAAAAGCCATGTTATGCCTGGCTCTACAGAATGATGAAGCTATCGAATGGGTCAACTGGAGTATACACATCGATCAGCTCGACAAAAACTCGGCCCGCTTTTATCTATGCCTGCAGTCACTGCTGGTAATAAACAGTGATGATGGACGAGAACTGGAAGACTACATCGATAGTTTTAAATTGATGTTTGGTGAACAGACACTGTCAGACTGTCTCGATGTTGTTACTGGAAAGGAAAACTTTTTTGGCCTGCACAGTCCCGGCTTGAGTCTGGATGGTTTTGTGACACACAAGAAGCTACTGGAAGGCTATAAAAAATTACACCTCGCCAAGCAGAATAACTGGCAAAAATAATCGCCAGACCTGATATCTAACATGCTTAAGACATTTTCAAAAATAATATTGAAACTTATCGGATGGCACAGCGATGTTACTCTGCCAGAAGAAAAAAAGTTTGTGATGATCGGTGCACCGCACACCACGAACTGGGATCTGCCGATAGCACTGCTCTGTTTCTGGTCTGTTTCGTTACGTCTGAGCTGGGTTGCTAAAAAACAATTGTTTGTTGGCCCGCTTGATTATTTTTTCCGCGCACTGGGCGGCATCCCTGTCGATCGATCTGTTCATACCGGTTTTATCGAACAGATCACCCGGCAATTCAATAGCCGTGACGAAATGGTTTTCGGAATAACCCCTGAAGGTACCCGCTCAAGAACTGAGTACTGGAAGACCGGTTTTTATTACATTGCACTGCAGGCAAAAGTTCCTATCTGTTTAGCCTACATCGATTTTCCCAGCCGCACTATCGGCTTCGGAAAAATCATTAATCCGACGGGCGATATAGACAAAGATTTTGAACAAATAAAAGCCTTCTATCAGGATAAAACAGGCAAATACCCCAAAAATCACGGCCCTGTTTGTATCAGAAAAAGGTAGTTGTTTTTAGCAGTCAAGCTCGGTCTGGCGTGTTGAAGGCAGTTATACAAAATTATTTATTACTTCTGCTTACGGCCAGGAACGGACATACAAAACAAAGTCAAAAGATTTTCACCGCAGAGACGCAGAGTTTATTTTGTTAACAAC
>JADFWF010000263.1 GCA_015222965.1 Pseudomonadota bacterium
AATAACTGCTCATTGACGGCGATTGACGCGTGCAAAACGTTGAAGTTAAGCTGGTCATAAAAGCGGAATAATCGCTGTTGATTTACCTTTTTAGCGAGCACCATCAGGTTAGCCCGATTCTGCTCATTGACGATCTGTGCATCAGACCCGCAGGACATCAGTTTGGCAAGATCAGTCGCCCAACTCAACATACCCTCCAGCATCTGCATTTTGCTGAATTTTGCCAGTTTAACGGCGTATTGCAGTGAGTTCTTACCAGTGATACCGGCGGTCATCGCTTCGGCGAGCAGTTGCTGCTGTTCGGCTTCCTGCAGGTGATTTAATGCGGCTAACGGTGAGCCAAAAGCATATTTTAGTGCCTGTCGCAGCTGATCCTCTACTGCACCTGAGCCGTCAACTTGATTATCTTTGAGCCATTGCAGTGACTGTGATTCGACAGGCACCGTAAAGCGCATCAATTGGCAGCGGCTGCGTATAGTTATCGGCAAACGGTGTGAACGGGCGCTAGTCAAAATGATAAGTACATCTTTACCGGGCTCTTCCAGCGTCTTCAACAGGCTATTGGCTGCTGACAGCGTTAACTGGTCGGCCTGCTCGAGGATAGCGACGCGGTAACCGCCAAACTGACTAGTCTGGGTTAACTTATTACACAGCTTACGAATATCATCTATCCGGATGTTTAGCGTCGGTTTTTTGCTTTTTGTGTTTTCAGCGGGAACCGGCTTTAAATAATACAGATCCGGATGGGTCCCTGCAGCGAGCAACTGGCATGCCGAACACTTGCCACAAGCCTGATGATCAGCGGTCGGCGTCTTACACAGTAAAGCATTCGCCAGTGATACCGCAAAATCCGTCTTGCCCAGACCCTGGTTACCATGCAGGAACATGGCATGCGGCAGTCGGTCAGATGTTATCAGCTGTTCGACCTGTTGCCATTGTGATTGTTGCCAGGGATAGAGCATTACATGCAATGAAAAATGAATAATGAATAATGAATAATGCAGGTATTCTGCAATTCGGTCAATGCCGGTTTTGCAGGCCAGTAGTTTTGCAGGCCAGTATAAGACCTACGGTAAATTTCGACTACGAATTTAAAATGTCATACTCGACAAGTTGTTCCTGTATCTGCTGTTGTACTGCAACGAACTCCTTCGATGCATCTACCAGGCAGATCCGGTGCGGATAGTGATCAGCCAGTTCGATGTAAGCGCTACGCACACGCTGGAAAAAATCATCCTGCTCTTTTTCTATACGATCTGGCTCACTTCGACTGCCGGCACGGGCACGCCCGATCTCTACCGGTGCATCTAAAATAATGGTCAGATCTGGACGCAGCTCACCCTGCACCCATTCTTCCAGCTCAGATATCTTATCGACATCAAGCAAGCGGCCGCCACCTTGGTAAGCATAGGTAGCCTCAGTAAAACGGTCACACAGTACAGTTTGATCGTTTTCCAGGGCAGGCAGTATAACTTTTGATAGATGCTCAGCGCGTGCTGCAAACATCATGAGTAATTCAGAATCTGCGCTCATATTGTCATCTGAGTGGCTTAGCAGCAAACCGCGCAATGCTTCCCCCAGATTTGTACCACCGGGTTCTCTGGTCACCACACAATCATGCCCTGACGATTCCAGTAATTCTTTTATATAGCGAAGGTTGCTGGTCTTGCCGACCCCTTCGATGCCTTCTAAAGTAATAAATTTTCCCATGGTCTCTTATTTGTTATTTTGCTTTCCTGGGTTTTTTCTTCCGTTGATACAGATCCACGGCCTTCTCATGATCTTTCAAGTTGGTAGAAAAGACGTGTTTCCCGCTGCCATCCCCATAAGCCACAAAATACAGATAGTTTGTCTTATCCGGATGCAGAGTAGCGTGTATGGCTTCCCTGCCAGGCAAAGCAATCGGTGTTGGCGGCAAGCCGTGTCTGGTGTAAGTATTATACGGCGTATCTTTTCGTAAGTCTCTGAAGCGGATGTTGCCGTCATAGTTTTCGATGCCATAGATGACCGTAGGGTCTGTCTGCAAGCGCATCTTTTTACGCAGGCGATTAACAAACAAACCTGCGATCAATGGCCGTTCTTCTGCTATCGCACTTTCTTTCTCAACGATGGATGCCAGTATCAATGCTTCATAGGAAGATTTCAACGGCAGGTCCGGTTCCCGCTGCTGCCATTCCTCTTCGAGGATCCTGGCCATATCATCGTATGCGCGATTCAACAGCTCGATATCGGTTACACCTCGTGAGATATAATAGGTATCAGGATAAAAACGCCCTTCGGGGTGCTCACCTTCACGCCCTAAAGCTATCATGATCTCTTCGTCTGAAAGGTTTTCCAGGTTATTTGTTACTATCGAATTCTGGTGGATGACCTGCAATATCTGGCGGAAGGTATGACCTTCGATCAGGGCAAGATTATGCTGAACAACATCTCCGGCAACCATGCTGTCCAACAACTCGGCCAAAGAGGAACCTGAGGTGATGGTATATTCACCTGCCTGTAAACGTGTTTCCTGCCTGTTTAATTTACCCCAGACAAGAAAGTATTTTTTATTTTCAAGCAAACCTTTGTCTATCAGCTGGTTGGCAAGGGTTCTGATCGATGAACCACGAGAAAAAATAATCGTTTCAGGCTCAGCCAGGGCCAGTTCCGCATGCATCTCAGAATAAATTTTGGAAGAAAAATAAAACCCGACCAGCAACACAATGCTGGCAATGGCAAAAATTGCAGGTAATCCTTTTTTAAACAGCTTGAGCATAATCGTCTATCGTCTTTAATAGTTCAGAAAAAATCATATCAGAGACCTGTTGAGCTTTGTATAACGAGTCTCCTAGTTTAGTAACCGCTTTCATGCCAAGCAAACTATTTGATATAAATAATTCATCCATGGTACTGATCTCATCAATCGTTAAATTTGTAACCGTTGTTTTGATATCATTTTTAGCAGCCAGGCCAATAATCATCTCTCGCATGATTCCGTTAACGCCTGACAGTTTCAGATCAGGCGTGAATAACTGACTACCTCTTATTGCGAACAGGTTACTCATGCTGCCTTCGATAACATGCTGGTTAGCGTTTAACATCAGGCCATCGATATAGCCGGCATCCCACTCATTCCTCGCCATTACATTCTCCAGACGATTGAGATGTTTTAAACCCGCCAGGTTTTCATTGATAGAAACCTGCTGCCTGCAGATGAATAATTCACCCTGCAATAATTTCCGACTTAGAACAGATGAGTGACCGGCATCTAAAGACGACAACATAACGAGGCGGTTTGCTGACGTATTTTTTGAAAATTTATAACCACGTTCACCGGTGCCACGACTAACGATAATTTTTATCGCACAAGCTGACCGACTATCATTATCAGTCAGCAGTTTAGTTATGTCATCCAGAAACACCTTCTCTGGCGGACATGCAATTTTCAGCTGTTTCGCTGATGTCTGTAAACGCTGAAAATGCTGCTGCCAGTAATATAAATTATTATGATTGCACAGTATGGTTTCAAACAGGCCGTCACCATAATGAATCGAACGATCATTGATGTTTATATAATCAGCTACGATGCCATTAATCAAACTGTTAACCGGGACTCTATTCATTTTCTAAAATTTATAAGCGATTAATCGCTGAGACACTGAGTAAAAAATATATGCTTAAATAACGTAGGTCGGGCATTGCCCGACAGAGCATCGCTAATAGACATACCGTGATGGTGGGCAATGCCCACCCTACAAAAGCTGGAACTTTATTCATTTTCAACTCTAATATTTCAGGGTAAATATTTTTAGTAAACCTTTTGCCTTAGCACGGGTTTCTTCGAGTTCTTTTTCTGCGATCGAATCGCTTACGATGCCACCACCTGCTCTAAACGTGATCTTATTATTAAAGTTACGCCTGTCGCGAACCATCGTTCGTATCAGGATATTAAAATCCATACTGCCGTCATTGTTGATGTATCCCAGTGAGCCCGTGTAAGCACCCCTGGCCTGCTGTTCCATCTCAGCAAGTATCTCTATGCAGTGCACCTTCGGACAACCGGTGATAGTACCACCGGGAAAAACCGCCCGTAATACATCGATGGGTGATTTACTTTCTTCTAACTCACCACGCACATTTGAGACGATATGATGAACATGCTTCCAGCTTTCTAAAATCATTAATTCATTAACTTCGATCGTGCCCGGGCGACAGACACGACCCAGATCATTACGCTCAAGGTCGATCAGCATGATATGTTCTGCCTGTTCCTTAGGGTGTGAGAGCAGCTCTTCTGCCAGAGCCTCATCACTCGTCTGGTCATCATCTCTTGGCCGTGTGCCGGCAATCGGACGCGTTTCGACTATACCATTTTTTAATGAAACCAGACGTTCCGGTGAAGAACTGATGATGGTCATCTCCGGCAGACAGGCCATCGCTGCAAAGGATGATGGATTATGTTTTGATAAGGTATCAAACAAAACGGCGTCAGTGATATCGCATTTTAGTTCTGCCTGCCATTGACGGGACAGGTTAGCCTGAAAGATGTCGCCATCGATAATGTACTGTTTTATTTTTTCTACCTGTTGCAGATACGGCGCCTCATCCGCTTCGATCAACGATTTCAGTTCGATCTTATCGTCTGCTGATAGTGATTCATCAAAACCGCCTTTTATCGCCAGAAAATCCTGCTCTATCTCATCAAGTAAATATTCATAGCCGGTTTCCGCTACTGCAATACACTGAAAATTTTGCTTATCGATAATTATGGCTGCCGGACATCGCGCCGCTACAGCCAGTGGCTGCGAAGCCGGTAAAGACGGCAACGATAAGCAAGGCTCGATTTCTTCAGCCATCTCATAAGACAGGTAAACAAACCAGCCACCGGTGAAAGGCAGGTTTTCGGTGTTGCCTGACGTTTCTGTTTTGTTCTGCTGGTAATATTTTTCCAGGGTTTCAAAAAAGCCTGATGAAACGTCCAGATCTTTGTTCGTACAATGCAGGGTCTTGTCTGATTCTAGCGTCAGCACATACTGTGGACAGGCGATTAAAATATCAAACTGCGTATTGTTCTGCCTGACTGCACTGCTGGTTAACAGATAGGGGTAGCGTGAAGGATCGTAATCGTTGAACAGCGACAGATTCGGAAGGCCAGCGCCTGAATCTTTTGACTGGTAAGTTGTTAATAGCCGCGTTTTAAATGACACGGTTGGTCTCGCTCGGCTAGTTGGGTGTTTAACTTAATTTTTTGAAGATCAGTGTTCCGTTGGTGCCGCCAAAACCAAACGAATTTGATAATGCATAATCGATCTTCATTTCTCGCGCCGTGTTAGGCACATAATCCAGATCACAACCTTCACCGGGATTTTCCAGGTTGATCGTCGGTGGAGCAACCTGATCTTTAATAGCCATCACGGAAAAGACCGCTTCGATACCACCAGCAGCTCCCAACAGGTGTCCGGTCATGGATTTTGTTGAACTCACGACAACGTTATTGGCATGATCACCAAATGCAAATTTAACTGCAGTAGTTTCTGCAACATCACCCGCAGGTGTTGATGTACCGTGTGCATTCACATAATCGATATCTTCAGCATTTAGTCCGGCATCCTTCATCGCCAGCTTCATGCATTTACCCGCACCACTGCCATCCTGCAGAGGCATGGTCATATGGTAAGCATCACTGTTGTAACCAAAACCAGCGACTTCACAGTAGATCTTTGCACCGCGCGCTTTGGCATGTTCATATTCTTCGAGTACCAGGACACCGGCACCATCACCCAGCACAAAACCATCACGGTCTTTATCCCAGGGACGGCTGGCAGCCGCAGGATCATCATTGCGTGTAGATAATGCTCTGGCAGCTGCGAATCCTGCGATACCTAACGGCGAAGACGCCATCTCAGCACCACCGGCAAACATAACATCGGCATCACCATAAGCGATGATTCTTGCGGACTCTCCGATGCTGTGCGTTCCGGTAGAACAGGCGGTAACGATCGAGATGTTAGGGCCTTTGGCACCATAACGGATCGAGAAGTTACCGGAGATCATATTGATGATTGAGCCAGGCACAAAAAACGGCGAGATCTTACGCGGCCCGCCTTTGTTCAGCTTTTCATTGTTGGCTTCGATCATCGGCAGGCCGCCGATGCCTGAACCGATAGCAACGCCAACTCTTTCGGCATTCTGCTCGGTAATTTCAAGACCTGAATCTTTTAAGGCTTCATCTGCTGCATAAAGGCCATAATGGATAAAGGTATCCATCTTTTTAAGGTCTTTTGCGGGGATGACAGAGGTTGCATCGAAATCTTTAACGGTTGCGGCAATGGTGCATGCAAATCCGTCGGTATCAAATTTATCAATCGAAATAACACCGCTTTTCCCAGCAGTGATATTGTCCCACGTTTGTTTTAGATTATTACCGACTGGTGAGACGATACCAAGACCGGTGACAACAACGCGACGATTTGACAATTTTAGCCTCTTCAATAGTTACAAAAGACCAGTGTTGCTAACAGTTACGCTAACAAGCTTTGATCTTCTGGTTTTCAAACGTTAAACGGCAGCGATACGAATGTACTGCTGCCGTTTAATTTAATTAGCTTGAGTGTGCGTTTACGTAATCGATTGCTTGTTGAATCGTAGTAATCTTTTCTGCTTCTTCGTCAGGAATCTCACACTCAAATTCTTCTTCAAGAGCCATTACCAGCTCTACAGTATCAAGTGAGTCGGCACCAAGATCATCAACAAATGATGCATCATTTGTTGCCTGTTCTTCAGTTGCACCTAATTGCTCTATGACAATCTTACGAACGCGTTCTTCAGATGTACTCATCTATTTATTCCTCTAGTTTTGACCCAGATGGTCAATATAAAAATTAGCCCGATTTAGCGATGGAGCCAAGTGTTTCAAGTTGCGCGGTATTCTAGTGAATTAGAGCAGTACATGCCAGTCGAATTCCACATTTTATATCCGCTTATATAAACATCACAAATAATCGTTAAATCATATAGTTACATAATAATATTAATGTAAATTATATATTAATACCGTGTTGCTTTTAAAAATTGTTGATGATTTAAGCCTGTTGCCCACGATAAGACTGGCTTTATGGCATATACATGCCGCCGTTTACGTTGATTGTTTCACCGGTAATGTACGCTGCTGCAGGTCCCGCAAGGAATGTTACAGCCGCCGCGATGTCAGCCGGATCACCCAAACGACTTAACGGGATCTGATTGATCAAAGCTTCTCTTTGTTCTTCTGGCAGATCTCTGGTCATGTCGGTATCGATAAAACCAGGTGCGACACAGTTTACCGTAATATTCCTTGAACCAATCTCACGCGCAAGTGATTTTGTAAAACCTAACATGCCGGCTTTTGTCGCCGAGTAATTTGTCTGCCCCGGGTTACCGGTTAAGCCTACGACCGAGGCGATATTTATGATACGGCCTTTGCGTTTTTTCATCATGGTACGCACCACAGCTTTTGATAAACGGTAGATAGAAGTCAGGTTGGTATCGATGATATCGTTCCACTGATCTTCTTTCATTACCATTAACAGGTTATCTTTGGTAATGCCTGCATTGTTAACCAGGATAGACACAGCACCGAATTCGTCAGTAACTGCTTTCATTACTGCAGCGATAGAATCTACGTCGGTTACGTTCAGGCACATGCCCTTGCCACCTCCTGACGCTTTCATGGCAGATAGATAAGCTGAAATATTATCAGCGCCACCATCAGATGTTGCTGTACCGATAACCGTTGCGCCTCGGGCCGCTAGCTGTTCTGCAATCGCTTTGCCGATACCACGGCTTGCACCGGTCACCAGTGCGATTTCACCTTCTAATTCTTTACTCATAACTCTATAAAACCTTTATTAAAATCTAAATGTCATTGCGAGAAACGAAGCAATCTCATGTTGACGACCGTGCTGCTGAAGAAGATTGCTTCGCCAAGTTTAACCAACATGGCGCAATGACGGGTATCAGGACATCGAATCCAGAAACTTCTGCATCGCTGGCATTGAATCCAGTGAGAAGCTGCTTACTTCTTTATTAATTCGGCGTGTCAAACCACCTAAAACTTTACCGGGCCCACATTCGACGACGACGTCAGCGCCATCAGTAATGATCTGTATGGTATGTGTCCACTGCACCGGGTTGTGCAATTGCTTGACCAGCGCATCGCGTATGGCGTCCGGCTCATCATGTGATTTCGCATCTACATTATGTATCACCTGGATTTTCGGTGTATTGATGGTGACAGTCTTCAGGTATTCAGCCAGCGCATCGGCAGCCGGTTTCATCAAGGAGCTGTGTGATGGCACACTTACTGGTAATGGCAATGCGCGTTTTGCACCTTCCTCTTTTAGTGCTTCCATCGCTTTCTCTACTGCTGCAGTCGCACCAGCGATAACCACCTGTCCCGGTGAATTAAAATTAACTGCTTCTACAGGTGAGCCAACATCTGCTGTCACCTGCTCACAGATCTTGATGATCGAGTCATCATTCAAACCGATGATGGCCGCCATTGCACCCTCGCCTTCAGGTACGGCTGCCTGCATCAACTGGCCACGTTTGGAGACCAGTTTTATCGCATCTTCAAAATCCAGTGATTCTGCTGCTACTAGAGCGGCATACTCACCTAAACTATGCCCGGCAAAAACCATCGGCGTTAACATGCACTGTTGCGCCATGACACGCATCACTGCGATATCTGCAGCCAGCATGATGGGCTGTGTGATCTCTGTTTTATTTATTTTTTCTACTGGACCGTTGCAGACGATATCCCAGCAGTCATAACCTAAGACTTCGGATGCCTGCTTAAATGTCTCTTCGATCTGCGGCCATGTTTCGGCATA
>JADFWF010000264.1 GCA_015222965.1 Pseudomonadota bacterium
AGTCAAAAGATTTTCACCGCAGAGGCGCGGAGACGCAGAGTTTATTTTGTTAACAACGCCTGCGGCGCTGTTAACAACAAAAATGTTTTTCTCTGCGTCTCCGCGCCTCTGCGGTTCAAGTTTTTAAAGTTTTTTGGCGGTCTGCTAAGGCTCAACTACAGCCATTCAATTATCGCATCCACTGCCTAACCTGGCCTGCCTTAAGGCATATTTCCAATTAACCGTTTCGTCATATGCAAGCGCATGCCGCCATCTTCAGTGATGGTATGAAACAGGTGATGCGGGCTGGTTGAACCTTCGATTATCTCATCGAGGTCATCACGCAGCTCACGATAATAATCCAGCAGCCGTAGATCAAAATTGTTCAGCGCGTTACTCAGAGGATCTTTCTGCTGGCGTTTTCTGATGATCTCCATACCGTCCTCAAAAACATTGCCCAGGCACACATGCACAGCAGAAAATAAAGTCGCCCAGCCATTAAACCAGAACATCAGATCCTTATCAAAGGTCTCACCACTGGTTCCTTTTCCAGCCAGCATCTGTTCTAACAGATCACGTTCGTTCACCGCTTCGTGTAATGCCATCATATTGGCACGACCATAGGCATCGATCGTGGTACTGGTCAGCAACACCTGCGCGCCCGGATATTTAGCCAACACGAAGGTAGCATCTTTAATAAGTGGCGCAGGTTTTTCCGGTTTGATCGGATTCCGTTTCAAACGTGAAGATGGCGCGGATGATAACACCTGTACCTGGTGACCACGACGGCCCAGTTCACTTACCAGCCGTGCGAACACCCCTTTTTGAAATAACTCCATCGAAAAATTTAAATGGCCCTGTTTGTGCAACAAACACAATTGTATTTCATCTTTAAACTTTGGCACCGCTTCTACGATGTTCGCAATCTTAGTTACCGGTATGCGCTCACTTAATTCACCTTTACGGTCTACCACTACTTCCTGATGAAACTCATCGAAACTGATCTGCAGCATCACTTTGGCTTTGGGCCAGGTGACAGAACGTCGGCGAACTGCTGATGCCATTTTCCCTAATACATCTTTTGTAATATCACGACTATCGGCAAAGTCACCGTTTAATAAAATTGCAAACGTGGTGACATGCTGCATTTTTTCTATCGCATTATAAAAATGATCAAGATGTTTACTCAGGTCACCACCGGTAAATAACACCGAGGTCGTTAGTTCATCGACCATCTGATAGAGCGGTTCCGGATCATCGGTATTTTTCATCAGCGGGCGGAAGATGAACATGCAATGACGACAGGTTTGCGGGCAGCCCATCGCAGGAATAATGCCAAGTTTACTAAAAGTGGTTAACGGTTGCGTGTCGGCAAGCTGATCCACCAGTGCAAGCCGCTCTCTATCTTCAGCCGCCAGCATATCGGCATAACGCTCTTTTTCCTGCCTGGCGATCTCTTTATAACCTGCATCAAAACTCTTGCCAAACAGCTGCAGTGAATCCCACAGCGATTCCACATGTTCAGCCAGCTTTTCAGCTGTCTGTTTCTTCTGCAGCATCTGCAACAGGTTCTGCTGCTGCAGTTGCGTCTCTCCCTGATAGCCCTGCCAGTACCGGATATAACTCTGAATAAATTCAACAACAGTTTTACTCTGCAGCAACATCTCCATCAGAAACGCCTGTGCGCCTTTGCTAAAACTACTGAGTACATCTGCCTGGTATCGCGTGTTCACGTTCTGCTGGAGCCAGCACCATGCAAAGATGTAACTCATCAGAAAACTGGTTTTCTCAACATCCTCACCCGCAGAAGATTTATCCTTCAACATCTGCACCATATCACCCGACGTCAGGCGATCAATTTCAGCTTTAAAGCGTTGGCGCTGCAAAGCTAAATACGCCGCCCGCACTTCCTGCTGCGCTTCAGCACTGATTTCTATTTTGCTGGACGGGCGCCCCGATTGAACGGTTACCGTCGGAATTGATTGTGGGTTAACTTGCATAAGATACCGATTTTACTGCGACAGCATCATGAAATAAAGAGAAAGAAAATGGCGGTGGCGCAGGCATGAACGTTACACCATGCCCTGTTTGTCAGATTATTAAAGCTAAACAACTGGAAGATATTGCTGATAAAAAATCGCGGAATGAAAAAAATCCGCTCCTACAAAAGAATATCTATCTCGTAGGAGCGGATTTTTCTCATTCCGCGATGAGTTTAAGACCAGGCAGCATTGAAAACAGCACTGCCAATTGAATTACAATAGATTTAATCGATGATCTTTAATTCAACACGACGGTTTTTTGAACGACCATCACGCGTGCCATTGTCAGCGACAGGTTGTGACTCTCCGTAACCTTTAGCAACCATACGATCAGCAGCTATCCCTTCGCTAATCATGTAATCACGAACACTGTTTGCACGTTTATCAGAAAGAGACTGATTGTATCCGGCCTCACCCATGCTGTCACTATGAGCCTGAATCTCGATTTGTAGATGTCCATACTTATTCATTGCAGAGACAGCTTTATCGAGTTCAACGCTCGAACCGGAAGTTAATTCATCTGAGTTACTTTCAAAGTTAACACCCTTCAACACCACGCTAACGATAGTACAGCCATCTGCATCAACTGGTTTATCGTCTGGTGAATCTGGACAGTTATCTGCATTGTCTGCAACACCATCACCGTCACTATCTGCAGCAGAAGTCATAGCTGGCACTACAGCAGCCGCTGCAGCCGTAGAGGAAGACTTTTCATTTGAGTTAGACGGACTTTTCGCTGTGTCTACAGGTTTACCATCACAGCCTTCGATATAATCCTCAGGTGTCCAGGTTCTAGTTTGTATGCATTCGTTAGTCCATCCGCTGCGTACGATATTGCCATAGCTATCAGTCCAATAGGCGCCATCACTTGCTGAGCTATTAAATGAGATAGTTGCAAGTATGGTTGCTGAAAGAAGTTTTAATTTCATTTATTTATCCTTAAAGGTTGGTTTGTAAAAAAA
>JADFWF010000265.1 GCA_015222965.1 Pseudomonadota bacterium
CCGTTAACAAAGAAAACTCTGCGTACCTCTGCGCTCTCTGCGGTTAAAGCCTTTGAAATTTCTATTAGTCCGCTAAGGCTCAATAACAGTCATTGATAAAAAGATACAGCAGTATAAAAAAATTTAAGCTGTTTGTGTTGCCGGTTTGTTGGACAACATCAACACCAGGCTGGCGATGCGATCACGCAGGTCACGACGGTCAACGATCATATCGATGGCACCATGCTCGAGTAAAAACTCACTGCGTTGAAAACCTTCCGGTAATTTTTCGCCC
Source organism: Pseudomonadota bacterium (assembly GCA_015222965.1). GTDB lineage: Bacteria > Pseudomonadota > Gammaproteobacteria > SZUA-229 > SZUA-229. Next base: position 275 of record JADFWF010000265.1, read on the forward strand.
ACCGTCTGTTCGATGACACGCGGTCCGGCAAAACCGATCAATGCTTTTGGTTCGGCGATATGTACGTCACCCAGCATTGCAAAACTGGCAGAAACACCACCCATGGTCGGATCGGTTAATACTGAGATATAAGGAATTTTGTTCTTGGCAAGTTTGGCCAACACTGCACTGGTCTTAGCCATCTGCATTAACGAATACAACGCTTCTTGCATACGCGCACCACCCGATGCAGAAAAACAGATGAATGGCACTTTTTCTTCCAGGGCGGTTGTTGCTGCCAGTAGAAAACGTTCACCGACGACGGAACCCATCGAACCACCCATGAAACGAAAATCAAAAGCTGCCGCCACTACAGGTATACCTTTTACTTTTCCTTTTAACACGATGAGCGCATCTTTTTCACCGGTATTTTTTTGCGCTTGCAGTAAACGGTCTTTGTATTTTTTACTGTCTTTAAATTTTAATTTATCAAACGGTATCAAGTTTGCGCCGATCTCTTCCGTCGGTGCATCGTCAAGAAACATGGTCAGGCGCTTGCGGCCAAAGACACGCATGTGATGATTACACTTGGGACAAACATCGAGGTTACGTTCCAGCTCTGCTCGATATAATACGGCGTTACAGGATGTACATTTAGTCCACAAACCTTCCGGCACACCGCGTTTTGTACTGCTATCGGTCCTAATGCTCGTCGGCATTAATTTTTCAAACCAGCTTAAAGGCATTGATCGTTACCCGTATAAAATATGTTTAGTTAAATATTAGTATCAGCAAATAAAACAGTTAAAGCGACGCCAGATTTATACATCATCCATTGCGCCGCGCATTGCCGATAGTATATCACTGATTTCTTTGATAATTATAGACCTTTCTGGTTCCGTTTTCCCGTCATTTAAGGTCATTTTTTTAACGATGGCACTGCCCACGACCACCGCATCCGAACAGCCGGCGACTTTTGCGGCTGATTCAGCATCACCGATGCCAAAACCGACACCGATCGGCAGATCGATATACTGCCTGATCTGCGCCACTTTTTCTTCGACACTGGATACATCCAGCGTTGCAGCGCCGGTCACACCCTTCAAGGAAACATAATAAACAAAACCGCTGGCGACATCAGCCAGTTTTTTGATACGTTCTTCAGTGCTCGTAGGCGCCAGTAAAAAGATCGGGTCCAGTTCCTTAGCCCTTAAAGCCGGCACATATTCACCCGCTTCAACCGGCGGCATATCGACGGTAATGACGCCATCGATACCACAGGCCGATGCCTGCTGCGCGAATGACTGATAACCCATGACCTCGATCGGGTTGAGGTATCCCATCATTACGATCGGTGTTTTATCATCTGTCTTACGAAACTCGGTAACCACTGAAAACACATCGTGCAGGCTGGTATTGTGCTCTAGAGATCTTTCTGCCGCCGCCTGTATCACCGGGCCATCGGCCATAGGATCAGAAAACGGCGCACCCAGCTCGATGATGTCGGCACCGGCTGCTACCATGGCATGCATCAGCGGCAAAGTGATTTCCGGCGATGGATCACCAGTCATCACATAGGGAATCAGAGCAGTTTTATGCCCTCCATTTTTAGTCTTCTGGGCTTTCAGCTCAGCAAAACGTGCAGCTAAACGGCTCACAGCTGTATACCTTCGATCTTGGCGATGGTATTGATGTCTTTATCACCCCGACCCGACAGGTTTATGATTATGCGTTCTTCCGGTGTCATGGTTGCGGCCAGTTTCATGCCGTAAGCAACAGCATGGCTGGACTCAAGCGCAGGGATAATGCCCTCGACCTGCGTTAATGTATGAAACGCATGTAATGCTTCATCATCAGTGGCTGCGACATATTTAACCCGGCCGATATCTTTTAACCAGGAGTGTTCCGGGCCAACGCCGGGATAGTCCAGTCCGGCTGAAACGGAATGCGTTTCGATGATCTGGCCATTTTCATCTTCCATCAGATAGGTCCGGTTGCCATGTAATACACCCGGACTGCCGGCACATAACGGCGCGGCATGCTTGCCAGTATCGACACCTAGACCACCGCCTTCAACACCGTACATGGCAACGCTTTCATCTTTCAGGAATGGATGGAACAAACCGATCGCATTTGAGCCGCCACCGATGCAGGCGACTAATGCATCAGGTAAACAGCCGCACTGTTCCTGCATCTGTGTTTTTGCTTCGCGGCCTATAATGGTCTGAAAATCCCGGACCATGGCAGGGTACGGGTGCGGACCTGCCACCGTACCGATGATATAAAAAGTATCGTCGACATTGGTTACCCAGTCGCGCATGGCTTCATTCAACGCATCTTTAAGCGTTTTTGAACCTGACTCAACCGAAACCACTTTGGCACCCAGTAATTTCATACGATACACATTCGGCGCCTGACGAACGATATCTTCTGCACCCATATAAACGACGCATTCCATGCCGAACCTTGCTGCCACGGTGGCCGAGGCAACGCCATGCTGGCCGGCACCGGTTTCAGCGATGATGCGTTTTTTACCCATCATTTTTGCCAGCAAACCCTGGCCGATGGTATTGTTTATCTTGTGCGCACCGGTATGATTTAAATCTTCACGTTTGAGGTAAATTTGAGCACCGCCAACCTGCTGTGTTAAACGCTCGGCAAAATACAACGGGCTGGGACGACCGACGTATTGGGCAAGGTCAGTATCAAACTGCTTCTGGAATTCCTTATCGGTTTTTACCTTTTCGTAAACATCTCGCAGCTCATCCAATGCCTGCATTAAAGTTTCTGAAGCAAAGATGCCGCCATAGACACCAAAGTGTCCGCGCTCATCAGGCATCGCCGAATAATCTACAGACGCCGGTTTTTGTTTTACTGATTTATCAATTAACTGTGTCATAACAATACTTATTTATATCTAAATGTAGGTGCGAATCCAAAAAAATAATAAACATGGCGCACCTACATTCTTAATTTCTAAGGCTGACCTGTTCCATAAAGGCCAGTACTTTATCTTTATCTTTAATCCCCGGCGAACTTTCCACACCGCTGCTGACATCAACTGCAAATGGCTGCACCAGATCAATCGCCTGCTTTACGTTCTCCGGTGTTAAACCGCCTGCCAGTACGATTGGTTTAGCAACCGTAGCAATCGATGCCCAGTCAAACGACTCACCGGTGCCGCCTGCTTCACCCGGTGCGTGACCATCGAGCAAGATCGCTTTCGCCGACTGGTATTTTTCTACATTCGCAAGCAGGAAGTTGTTATCGTGTTCAGTACCTTTCATACCTATTGCCTTGATATAAGGCAGATTGAACTGCTCACAGAAATCAACTGTTTCACTGCCATGAAACTGGATGAGATCAATTTCAACAGTCTGCAGCACAGACTCAATCACCTGTTTATCAGCGTCTTTAAACAGGGCAACACGGCTGACAAATGCTGGGATGATCTGACTGAGTTCTGCAGCCAGTGCATTACTTACAAATCTGGGGCTTTTTTCATAAAAGACAAGCCCGATGGCATCAGCACCTGCATCGACTGCAAGTTGCGCGTCTTCACTACGGGTAATGCCGCAAATTTTAACACGAGTACGCATAGATGATCATAAGCCTCAATGAATAGGGATCCTGGAATCTCTGATTAAGTCTGGGGCGAACAGATTGTCGCTTACAATGTTCTGATTCAAGGCGTGGAAGCAGGACATTGAGAGCGATAAGATGTCGATTCATGACTTAATCAGAGGTTCCTTAACTAATTTCCGGCAACCAGCCGCTGTCTGGCAAACCGTGTTCTGCCGGGTATTCTACATTAACCAGGTATAAACCGGCGGCCGATGCTGTCATCCCGGCTTTTTTTCTATCCTGCCCTAACAATATTTCACGCATCCATTCCGCTTTTTTCTCATTACGTCCAATGGCCATCAAACTGCCCATGATATTTCTTACCATATGGTGCAAAAAGGCATTGGCTTTAAGATCTAATATCACGTATTCACCTTCACGTTTCACACTGATGCTCTGCATCTCACGAACCGGGTGTTTTGCCTGGCATTGTGACGCGCGAAATGCAGAAAAATCATGCACACCCAGCAAGTATTGCGCTGCTGTATTCATCACTTCTGCATCCAGACGTTCGAATGACCAGGCAACATTATGCTGAAAGATCGCCGGTCGCACATTTCGATTAAACAGGATGTATCGATAACTTCTTGAAACCGCACTGAAGCGTGCACTGAAATCGTCCGTCACTTCACGTCCCCAGTGGATAGCGATGTCACGCGGTAGATTGGTATTGCCACCGAAGACCCAGGCTTTTAATTCACGTTGCACAGCGGTATCAAAGTGCACGACCTGACCAGTAGCATGAACGCCGGTGTCGGTACGACCTGCACAGGTCAGACGCACCGGTTCATCAGCAACTTTCGACAATGCCTTTTCCAGTTCTTCCTGTACGGTGCGAGTGCCCGCCGCCTGCATCTGGTAACCATTAAAGCCACTGCCGTTATACTCAATACCCAGCGCAATTCTTTTACTTACCATACAAAAACCAAAAACATTTTTAACCACAGAGACACAGAGGGCACAGAGGGCACAGAGAAAAGCTTGTAAGTTTTTGTAGGTCGGGCATTGCCCGACAGAATGTGGCTCATATACGCATAAAACGGCGGGCAGTGCCCGCCCTACAAAAACTTACAAGCTTTTCTCTGTGTCCTCTGTGCCTCTGTGGTGA
>JADFWF010000266.1 GCA_015222965.1 Pseudomonadota bacterium
AATAGAAATTTCAAAGGCTTTAACCGCAGAGAGCGCAGAGGTACGCAGAGTTTTCTTTGTTAACGGCGCCTGCGGCGCCGTTAGCAATAATTAAGGCTTTCCTCTGTGGACCTCTGCGCTCTCTGCGGTTTAATATTTTGACTTCCGTTTATGGCCGTTAGCTGGCGTTCGAACTTAATCTGGTCTTGAGAGAGTCTATCATCGTCTGTTAGATCTAAAGCAGGTTTATACCAGCTAGCCGACAACTTCGATCACTATTACAACTTCGTCTTCATTTTCCTGAGAGTCTTTTACCAGATGTCCATTGATGCGACACCAGGCAGGGATGTCATTGAGGGCGCCGGGATCGGTGCAGGTAACTTCAAGAATATCACCAGTCTGTAATTCGGCGATCTTGTTCTGTGTTTTTATCACAGGCATCGGGCATAGCGAATTACGGGCGTCCAATGTATGGTGACTCATATGTACCATTCCTTTTTTATTTCAGAAACCGACATCGGTGCTATGTCAAAAGTCTTCTCCTCGCCATTTTGTCGAGTGACTTTTACGGTGACACTTTCAGCATCGCGTCCTTGACTGAAACGCGCAGCGATGCGAGAGGCAAATTGAAAGTCTTCATCACTTAACTCGCCATCAACTAATGTCAGCGGGCCATTGTGGCTTTTGATCTCGATAGTCGAAAACTGTTTTTTATAACCTTTTAGAAATTTATTTTCACCATCTTCGCGGCTGACGATTAACTTGTAATGCGGTTGAGGGCGTAAGTGTCTGCCTACTTTTAACAGCATGATGTCATCCAGCTCGTAATCTTTTTTATTTCTAGCCTGCCAAAGATCAACCAGTTTATCGGAGTAGTTTTTATCAGTTAAAAAGCAGCAGCCGCCAGCGGGCGTTGCATAGTCCTCAAAACCAAACTCTGACGCGAGTGCCATCTGAGGCTTACGATTACGACCGCTAAAGTCTTTTAGTTGTTCTCGATTAACCCAGCCTTCACGTTCGGGTAAAGTTGCGGCAAGATTTTTTGCACACAGTGGCCTCAACAGACGGTCATCGGCACCGGATTCCCGTACCACGACGGGGAGCAGGTCTTTTCGCTGTGACATCGGGCGCTGCCCCATGACTTCGCCGGTGATTATAAAGTCAAAATTATTTTCTTCCATCCACTGTTTTGCTTTCTTCACCATGAAGATCTTGCAGTCAAGACAGGGATTCATGTTCGCACCATAACCGTGTTTGGGATTGATCAGGACATCTTTGTACTCTTCGATGATGTCGATGATGTGCAATTTGATGCCAAGCTGTTCGGCGCTCCATAAGGCGTTATTGCGTTTTGGTTTGGCTTTGTCTTTTTTACGGATGGCATGGGTGTGCCCCTCGACGCAAAATCCGGTATAGAAATTGATGCCTTCGACGTGAATGCCCTGATCGAGCATTAGCTTCGCGGCGAGCAGTGAATCCAAGCCGCCTGAGATCAGAGCGACAGCCCTTTTTTGTTCAGGCATGGGTTGTTGAGACATAACGGTAAAACAGGTTCCGAGACGGGGGCTCCATTATACCAAAGCAGTTCCCGATTTACCGTGGTTTAATCTCGGTATCAAGAGTGAGGCGACGCTGGTTTACTTGATTAGACTTGAGTCTTTCTTCTGAATAAAGATAACAGCGCAAGGCCAGAAGTAAACAGGACACTGCTTAATGGTAGTGGGACAACCATGGGGCTTTCATGATAAGCGCCCAGACCAGACAAAGCTGGCATGCTGATATCGCCAAGGTGAATACGGATATCGCCAAGTGGAGAGCTCTTGTCAAAACCAAAATCATCCAGATCGATCATCGCAAAAGAAGCAAAGAATTTGCCATCGTATATACTGGATGTTGATGATGTAGTAACACCGAATACACCGCCCTCATTAGTGCCATCAGCACCTACATCGATCGTAAACTGGTACTCTTTTATGCCTGTTGACTGATTTGAGCCATTGCCTGCAAAAAATAGAACTAGATCTGCACCGTCGCCGTTATATATGTTGCTGGCAAAGCTTAAATCAATATAAGCATCGGCAACAGGGTCCGCACCTGGTACTTTGTCAGTTGGTAAGAAAGCATTTGGTGTCCATGCATATTTTGAAAGATCGTTGCCGGTTACTGCTGCTGTTAATGCGTCAGCTGTGGTTGGTGAAGATGAATCAAATCCGCTAAATGTTTGATCATAATAGACGCCAGAACTGCCAGAGATAGTGTTGGCGTATACACTTACGCCACTTTGAATTTCAAAGATGGTGGCGGCCTGTGCATTTCCGAGCAGACCGAATAGAGCCAATAAACTATATAAATGTAATGATTTCATAATTTGCTCGCTGACTAAAATAATCCATCTGTAGGGCCGCCGATAGGCGGGGTTACAGGTGGTGATGGTGGTGTTACCGGTACTACGGGTGGTACGATTGGAGTGCTCGGTGATTCAAAGATAACGGGTGATTTTGATGAAGCCGGTGGCGCCAGCGCCGAAATACTGTTCGTGCGTAATGCTACTTTACTGTTGCGAGCGTTTAATGCCTGTGTTGTTGGTTGTGACAAACCGCCCGCGGCAGGTTCTATATCAAGTCCCCAGGCACCCCACTTGTGTACTGAATCAACATAGGCGAGGTCAGGTACTTCAGCAAAAGAAGCTGGGGCCAGCACCATTAGTATGGTAGTTAAAGCCAGTCGTGGGACGAGCGAACTTATTTTGTCTAATTTGTACAAAGGGCTTTTCATTTTATTCTCATATTTTTATGCATTTTATAACGCAATAACTGACGAAATACATTGCACAAGCTGTGCCACTTTAAATTATGGCCGTTTAAATCAATAAGTTAGCGGATTCCGTTTTGATAAACGTGGCCAGATTGTTTCATATATAGTTAATTACGTTGTTTCTGGCTGCGTACTGTAAAAAATATTATTAATAACATGCTAATTTTCTAATATATAAAAGAGTATTTGCCACTTAATACTAAAGTATTAGCACCTGCTTGCAGCTTGGTTTTGTTAATAAAGTAAAGTAATTTCAATAATTTATAGCATATCGCCGTTGTTGAGACGTTGCCAGTGTTTCATGGCATTTTGTGACACAGTTAACAGTTAGAATTATTGTAAATAATATCGACAATAAGCGGTATTGTTTACAGTTACTGCCCGTTTTGGGTGATTTATAACCAAGTCTGCCAATTTTGCAGAGAAAGTAGGCGGATTGGGCTGTTGGAATAACTTACACAATGCAGGTAATTACTGATAATTTTAATCAGTTTTTAGAGAGGGTCTGATTATTAGTGTTCTAAATTAATTGTTTATGACTCAGGCAGGTTGCCAGTTTGACTTAGATGAAGTAGCGAGCAAGGTTGATGGCGATTATTTTACGTTCATAGTTGTAGAATTCGACATTCGAGTTATTTCTTGTGTATGAGAGTTGGGTATTTAGAGTCCAGCCCTGCAGAAAGCCTTCGTTAAAGTCCAGGTTGTAACCGAGCACATAACGGCTTTCGATCTCATCTCTTATCGTCGGCGGGTTACTGGCTAACGTGTCGGCGGCGTTGTATTCATATTGCTCAAAATTTAGATTGAGATAGACATTGTGGGCTTTTGCAAAGGTGACAAAACCGCCAATATATATTTCGCCACTTTCGTAGCCAAATTCCTCATCATCAGCAGTCTGGTCAGTCAGTCTGAAGCCGAGCTCCAGGCCATTATTGGCACCATCGAACAGTGTCGAATAGGCGGCGCCGGCCAGGATGCTGTTACCATCACGGCCTTCATCTTCCGGGCGTACAAAATTATTATCGGTGTAGGACAGCTCAAGGGTGATGCCCTGATAGTCGCCCAGATCAAAAGTCAGCAAGGGGTTTAGTGAGATAAATGTGCCCAGTGTCGAGCTGCCAAAAAAGGTCTGGTCGACCTGCAGGCTGATGACGCCACGCCAGCGACCAACAGAGATAAAGGCGGGACCAGTACTGGCGCTGATGATATTCAGGCTGAAGTCACTATTTTTGGTGTAGTTATTGCCGGTCCAGGAGATCTGGCTCTGCCATTCAAAATTGGTTGCTGCGCCAGCAGTTTCGAAGGGTTTGTTATCTGCGTATCGATGTGATGCACTCAAGAAGGTGTCAAGCCCCGGGGAGGCGGTGTCACTAGCCGCGCCCCTTATCGGTGCGAAATTGATGTTGGAGTTATAGAGCGCGCCGACTTTAGTGTAATAAGAGAAGCTGTGTTCACTCTGTGGTTTGACCTCATCACTGGTTAACTGACCGAGGTAAGCAAGGATTGCGAGCCGTACTTTTTCTGGTGTTTCAGGATCATCGAGTACGGTCTGAAATTCACGTAGTGCTTCATCATATTTGCTGGCACGATGATAGCTGACAGCAAGTTCGAGCCGGGCGCGATTGAGTGATGGCCGGCGGCTTAAGATGTATTCAAATTTTTCGATGGCATCATAGACTTTTCCGCTGTCGCGTTCCTCCATGGCAAGATCGAAAATTTTCTGCGCGTGATCATCTGTCATCTGCTCACTGGTAGGAACTTCTTCCGCGAGAGCAGACAAGCTGAACAGAGCTGTTGTAAACAGAACGAGAATCAAAGAAATTGTTTTATTTAGATTGATATTATTCATATAAAACTAAGTAGTGCAGGGAGATCATAAGTTGAGTATTATACGCGACGATGGTTAAAAAAACGCAACGTTTGTTTATCATACTCTATTTGCTGGCAAATTCGAATGTCTGGTCTGCTCAGGCTGAAGCCGTAGAGGCTATGCCCGCTAGCTTATTTGGCTATCAGGAAATCCAGAAGCAAAATTTAAGTCTGTTCCCGCAGTGGTTATCGGTACTGGAAAGGCATGTCCTGAACCTGAAAGATACAGGTTCCTGCAAGTCTACAAAATTCAATCAATGCCATCTAAGACAGTGGCAGTCCTTTTTGAAAGGAATCAAACATCTGCCCGTGGGTCAGCAGATAAAACAGGTGAATAGATACGCCAATGAGAAAGAATATATTCTGGATATCGAAAATTATGGTGTAGCTGACTACTGGGCCACGCCAAAAGAATTTCTCATCAATAGTGGTGACTGTGAAGATTATGCCATTATCAAGATGCTATCGATGAAGTGGCTGGGTTATGACACGCATGCTATGCGCGTAGTCGTCGTGCAGGATACCAACCTGAGAATCGCGCACGCAGTTATGGCTATAGAAAGAGATGACGATATCCTTATACTTGATAATCAGATAGAAGAAGTGATCTCGCATGCGGCAATATTTCATTATGTGCCTGTGTATTCAGTGAATGAGAATAACTGGTGGATGCATGTGCCAAATTAATTTTTATACTTCGTTTGTGCAAGAATCAATCCATAGTGGTCGGGTGATCAGTGAAAAATAAGCCAACATATACAGCCTTTATTTTATTGCTGCTATTCATAGGCGGCAGTATCTGGCTGGTTTTTGAATATGTCTCGGCAGAAAAGCAGCGCGACCTGGATGACTGGCAGGCACGGTTAAACATTATGGCTGAGTCGCAACAGCACTCGGTTGAAAACTGGTTTTCTGAGCAGGCCGGTTACATAAATGAGCTGGCCAATAATCCTCTGCTGCAATTATATGTGAGTCAGATGACCTCTGATGAAGAGATAAATAGCGAAACCAGTCGTGGTCAGTTTCATCATCTAAAGAATTTGATCAATGCGACAGCAGAACATGCGGGTGTCTTTACGCCGATCAAAAATATAAAGAGTAATCAGCAGAACAAAGTTAATGACGGCATTGCTATCGTCGATAACAGAGGTGCCCTGTTAGCTACACGGTATTTTCCGGCCAAAGACAAGGTGGTGGCCCAGGCATATGAGCGGGCATTAAAAAGCGGTTCGACCTATATATCCAATATTTATGATGCCGGGGCAAACAAAGATGGCGTGCTGCAGCCCAGGCTGATCATGGTTGTCCCTGTCAGCTCTGTGCAGTCACTCGGCTCGAGTGATTTTAGAGCGGCCGTTATTGCCGTTATAAATCCTGAAAACAGCCTGTATGCATTATTGCTAAAGGAATGGGTGACCACAAAAACTGAAGAGAGCTTACTGGTGTACCTGGATGAGAATAGTGTCAACTATCTGAGCCCTCTAAAAGGCGGCTTTGAAATCTTTCACAAGCAGGCGAGAGTCACTGGAAACGAGGTGACGGCCGAAGAGATTGTGGCAGATAATATCGGCAGTTTTACGACGCTGCAGGACTATCGTCGCAGCGATGTATTGGCAACAGCACGAATGATACGAGACACCTCGATGATGCTAGTGCAAAAGATCGATGTTGATGAAGCGCTTGCAGAATCGAAGGCGCATCAGAAATTTATTCTGACGATCTTTTTGCTGCTGGTATTTGTTGTTACCGTCAGTTTTATCGCGGTCTGGCGTCATGCGACCAGCTTGCACCTGCAAAGAGCAACCCGGCGATTAAAAGCGAAAGCGGAACTGCTAAATGCTATCGGCGACAGTATCAATGATCATATATTTTTACTTGATCACAAAAATAAACTGGTCTTTATAAATGAAGCCCTGGCGAAATCATTTGCCATAGAAAATATCGATATACGCGGTAAAGCATTAAATCATATTTTCAATAATGAGATTACCAGTCAGTTGCTGGCAGTAAAGCCGGGTGATAGTAATGAGACGGTCCGCAATATCGAGATGCGGCTGGAGTTTGGTGATACGCGGCATGATTATCACGTATCTGTTATTCCGCTCAGTCATTCTGATTATAAGCAGTCGCATCTATTCGTGATGCATGACATCACCATGTTGAAAGATGCGCAGGGCAGACATAATCGCCTGATGGACGGTATCATCTCAACGCTGGCACAGGTGATAGATAAGCACGATCCGCACTGCGCGTATCATTCGGAAAGGACAAGAGAGGTCGCCGTGGCCATCGCGCAAGCAATGGGTTTACCAAGGGATCGCATCGACTCCCTGGCGATGGCGGCACTGCTGGCTAATATTGGCAAGTTATATATACCGGCAGAAATGTTAACAAATGTTGAGCCGTTAAATGAAGAGCAGGAATTAATGCTGAGAAAAAATACGAATTACAGCGTAGATATCTTAAAAGATCTGGAGTTCGATGGCCCGGTAATTGATTTTGTGCAGCAAAAAAATGAATGTCTCGACGGAGGTGGTTACCCGCAGGGGATATCTGGTGACGCTATTTTACAGGAGTCCAGAATCTTATCTGTGGCGAACGCATTTGTTGCGATGACCAGCTCAAGAGCTTACAGGGTCGGTAAGCCGATCAAAGAAGTCCTGGAAATTTTAATATCCGAGGCAGACAGCCGTTATGATCGCCATGTCATAGCGGCTCTTTTCCATGTCGCTGAAAATCATTCTGATTGGGCGAGTTGGCAGCAAGTGAATTAATTAAAGGCTTCTTTGTCACAACAACATGATTGTTGAGCACGTTATTCTGGTACTGGTCCTGATACTGGGCTTATCGCTTATAGCGCAACCCCTGTCGCGTCTGTTCCATCTTCCTTTTGCCAGCATGCTGGTGCTTCTGGGTTTTATAACATCAGAGCTCGTGGTCTTTGCCGGTATTGATACCGGGATCCGTTCGGATAATTTCCAGTCTATTATATTTTATGTTTTTATCCCTGTGATTGTTTTTGAGTCAGCTTACAACATCGATAAACGGCAGTTAAAAAAGAACCTTGTGGTCATTTTATCGCTGGCCATTATCACCATGCTGTTTACCTGTTTTATCGCTGCTGTTTTGTTGTTTTTTGGTATCGCGCATGAGTCGGGCTTTCCCTGGATCGCAGCCCTGATAACTGGTGCGATCCTGGCGGCAACTGATCCGGTGGCGGTTGTCGATAAGCTGCGGGAAACAAAAGTATCAAGTCGTATCAATGTCTTGCTGGAAGGTGAGAGTTTATTCAATGATGCAACCGCCATCGTTTTATTTAGTTTGTTTTTGTCGATGGCGACAGCAACCACGGGCATCAGCCTTGACGGTGATGTGTCTTCAATAATGAACATCGTCATGCGATTTGTTTTGATATTTGCAGGTGGTGCACTTACCGGATTGGTGGTGGGCTCATTTTTTGCTTACCTGCAAAACAAGATTAAGCAAAACCTGCTGACTGGCGTGATGAGTTTGATGGCGGCTTATGGCTCGTATCTCCTGGCAGAATATTTTAGTGTTTCCGGTGTGATGTCTACTTTGCTGGCAGCGCTAAGTTTTTCGATGTTACGCAGTGGCGAATTAAAGTCTCCTGAGTCTGAAGCATCGAATAAGTATTTATGGGATGTGTTGTCCTACGTGGCGAATGTCAGTGTGTTTTTAGTTGTCGGTGCAGTCATCACACTGGAGATGTTCGAGCAGCGCTGGCTGGCAATTTTGATCGCAATATTCTCTTTACTGCTTGCCAGAGCGGTCAGTGTTTATGGTGTGTTAGCAGTTTTTTCTCTGTTTAAAGATCTGAGGGTAAGTTTTTCAGAGCAGACCATCATGGTGTGGGCTGGACTTCGCGGTGCAGTGACATTGGCGCTGGCTCTGTCCTTGCCAACAACGCTTGATTACTGGTGGACGATACAGTCGATTGCTTTTGGAGTGGTAATGTTTTCGTTGTTTGTGCAGGCGCCGAGCATGTCGCTACTTGTAAAGCGGTTGTCGCGTTGAAGATTTAATGACTGCTTACGGCCATAAACGGAAGTCAAAACATTAAACCGCAGAGAGCGCAGAGGTCCACAGAGGAAAGCCTTAATTATTGTTA
>JADFWF010000267.1 GCA_015222965.1 Pseudomonadota bacterium
GCCATCTTGTTACACAGAGTACCAGCGACGATCATCACATCAGATTGACGCGGGCTCGGACGAAACAACATACCGAAGCGATCCAGATCATAGCGTGAAGCACCTGCCTGCATCATCTCTACTGCACAGCAGGCCAGACCGAAAGTCATCGGCCACATAGAGCCGGTGCGTGCCCAGTTAATTAATTTATCAGCAGAGGTAGTAACAAACCCTTGCTCTAAAACGCCTTCTACTCCCATTCCAGAGCTCCTTTTTTCCACTCATAGATGAAACCGATCACCAGAATACCGAGGAATATTCCCATCGCGAGGAGGCCAAACAGACCGATTTTATCGAGCACGATCGCCCATGGCACCAGGAAGGCAATTTCAAGATCAAAGATGATAAACAGGATAGCAACCAGGTAGTAACGCACATCAAATTTTAAACGCGCATCTTCGAAGGCCTCAAAGCCGCATTCAAACGGAGAGTTTTTAGCCTCATACGGTTTCGGCGTCGATAGTAAGAAACCACCGATAAACATGAGAGCAATACCGACCACTGAGCCAATGATTAGAAAAATCAATACTGGCAAATAATTTTCGAGCATATTCTACTACCCCTTTAGGGAACCCTTTAGTTATAACATCTGGAATCTATGCCTGTTCATATGCATAGCCTTTCAGATGTTATGCAACGCATCCCGCGCCATACTTATAGTTTTTTACGTTGGCTTCCTGCTACGTTGATTTTTTATTACTACTTTATTTGGTGCCGATGGCCGGAGTCGAACCGGCACAGCTTCCGCCACTACCCCCTCAAGATAGCGTGTCTACCAATTCCACCACATCGGCTAACGATATCTAAATATGCCCGCTAACAGCACCTGCCCGCAGAACCTATTCCGCTGGTGCCGGTACATCTGCTGGCGGCACGTCTTCAGCTGAAGTCTCTACCTCAACAGGTGCCGGCGCTGAAGATTCTAGCCCTTCAGGTGCTGGTACATCTTCCGAAGGCACTGCTGCTTCTGTCGAAATCTCTGTAGAAGGCGCAATCAACGCATCTATCACACTTTCAGTCCGGACTTCACGGTTTGCAGCCATATAAGCCAGCACCAGGCTGTTGACAAAAAAAGCGATTGCAAATATCGCGGTTGTTTTACTCAAAAAGTTGGCAGAACCTGTAGCACCGAAAACACTACCTGAACCACCGCCACCGCCGAAAGCTGCACCTGCTGAAGCACCTGCACCCTTTTGCAGCAACACCAGCGTAATTATGCCCAGTGATAAAACCACATGTAAAACAAGAAGAATAATGTCCACTAAATAAACCCGTTTAATATATAACTATTTAAAATTGCCGAACCCAAACTGCCAAATTATGTGGCTGCTACTACTCAGCAGCCAGACTATTCAGCCGCCTGGCAGATCGCCAGAAAATCTTCGGCTTTTAATGATGCGCCGCCAATTAAGCCGCCATCGATATCAGTCTGACCGATCAAATCTTTTGCATTGCCAGCATTCATGCTGCCACCGTACAGGATACGCAATCCTTCAGCCACATCAGCATTTAGCGCTGCAATTTTACCGCGAATAAAGGCGTGTACATCCTGCGCCTGCTCAGGTGTCGCTACTTTACCAGTACCGATTGCCCATACAGGTTCATAGGCGATAACACCGTCAGTCAGCGCTTCTACGCCTTCTAAAGCAATAACTGCATCGATCTGACGCGAACAAACATCGTTGGTTACGCCAGATTCACGCTCTTCCAGTGTTTCACCGATACAGAAAATAGGTTTGATACCATTACGGCGAGCAGCGGCAAAACGTTTTGCTACTAACTCATCACTTTCGCCATAAAGCGCACGGCGCTCAGAATGACCGACGATGGCGTATTCACAGCCGATATCTTTCAGCATGTCAGCAGAGATCTCACCGGTAAATGCGCCTTTGTCTTCGTCACAGATGTTCTGTGATCCAACTTTGATGGCGGAACCGTCTGCCACACCTGATACACGGGGGATGTAAACTGCAGGGGGACATACAACTACTTCAGCTTTTGTTACTGAAGCCATGCCGTCTTTGATACCAGCGATCAATTCTTTTACAGATTCACTGGAACCATTCATTTTCCAGTTACCCGCTACCATCACCTGACGCATTACATTCTCCAACCGTGTTTTAAAGGGTGTGAAGGATACCTGTCGGGGGGCAATAAATCAATATTGATAAAGAGTATTTATGGGTAAAAAAGAGAAGTTGGCAGTAGGCAGTTGGCAGTTGGCAGCAAAAGCTTAAAATCAAAGACTTAAAGCAGCTGATTGTGTTTCTGGCTTTTAACTGCCTACTGCCAACTGATAACTGCCAACTTGCTCGTCAGGCCGCTTCAGCGGCTTGAGTAACCTGGGCAGCTATATCATTGGCCAGCTGTGATACCAGCAACTCATCTTCACCTTCGA
>JADFWF010000268.1 GCA_015222965.1 Pseudomonadota bacterium
CGAATTAGGTTTAACTTGTATTGCTTGAGTTAGGGATAGGTTGAGCAATAGTTACTGTAGATGTTTCGTTAGGCCTTGCGGTACGAATACCGCAATGCCTAACTAAAGCCCCCAGTAAATGCCATAAAAAAATCACAGAAATAAAAAAAGCCACCTGAGAAGGTGGCTTTTTCGTTTGATCTTATAAGTAACGTGTTATACGCGACCCATAGCACCAAAGCTCTTAATGAATGGACCAGCCATACGTGGATCTGAAATCATGGCTTTGAAATCGCCTGTTTTAAATTTCAGTTTACCGGTAGTGAATGCCAGACCTAAACCGGTCATGCCGATTTCTTTCTTCAGCCATTTTTCCCAGTTCTTCTGCTCAGCACGCATGTCCCAGCTAAGCTCACGGCCGTCATAAGCGCCGGCTTCTGTTACCTGGCCATTGACTACATTGATAAAACCAATGCAGGTATCATCTTTCGGGTAACCGTAACCGATAACAGAATTAAAACTAATTTTTTCTAGTGCACCAGCAAGATCTGCTGTCGCATTCCACTGTTCCTGGAAACCTTTCATCCAGGTATCGTCAAATAAAGCCATTTCATATCTCCGAATTCTTATAGCGCTTAGCGCTTTGTAGTTGTGCAAACATGAAATAATGTCATGTTTGTCTCAGTTTTGCGGGGCGGTTATATTATTATTTTTATCACTGCCACGAAACGAGGCGGGAATAATAGCATAAGACAAACTATATCGAAAGGGATAGATGTGCAGGGGTAAATTAGGTGTGTTTCAGCGATAAATTATTTTAATTCCATTGATATGGCATTGATATTATTGTTTTTTAGCAGCTTCTGGTTTTTATACAATTGTTGTTTGTCGCGGTA
Source organism: Pseudomonadota bacterium (assembly GCA_015222965.1). Taxonomy (GTDB): domain Bacteria; phylum Pseudomonadota; class Gammaproteobacteria; order SZUA-229; family SZUA-229. Next base: position 876 of record JADFWF010000268.1, read on the forward strand.
AGGGCCTGTTCTGACGCGATGCCACGCCTGTTTATTGACAGTTACATGCTGAATATTTGCTTCCAGTCCAAAAAACGCCAGGTTGGCTTTTAGTTTTTCTGCATCATTGAGGTTCTGAAACGAGCCGACTTGCAATACATATTGTTTATTCGCGCCGGCAGTGTTTTTGCTGTTAGTGACGGTGTTATTTTTTGTTTCTGGCGGGCGGGTTTCGCTTTCGGGTATGAGCACTTCCAGTTCGGGCAGGATGGTGTAGAAATTGAATTTTGGTTCTTTTTTCTCTTTGCTTTTTGTCGCGGCAGGAGATTTTGTTTTCTCCGGCTTTTTATTATTCGCCTTCTGTTTCAGCTTTGCCAGTTCTTGCTGAACAGCGCTGCCGAAGTCCTGGCCAGATTCAGGTTGCTTGTCGAGGTAAATGATAAATGCAATAAACAGGCCGATAGCAAGACCGGATAATAACCAGACGTATCCGGGTAAAGATTTTTTGTCATTCCCGTTGGCGCGTGTTTTGTAATCTCTGGGCATCTGTTCTGTTTTATGTGATTTTAGTTTTTATTATTATGGAGCAATGCTTGCGGTTACATCTTTTCTGGTGCGCTCACGCCGAGCAAGGTTAATCCATTATGCAGGATTTGTCTGGTCGCAATAATCAGGTTAAATCGTGCGTCGTGCAGGTTGCTATCATCATTAATAAACTGGTGTGCGTTGTAATATGAATGCAGTAGTGTCGCCAGTTCACGTAGATAATGAACCAGTAAATGTGGTTCAGCGTTAAATGCGGATTTGTTTAAGATGTCGGCGTATGCATCCAGCTTGCTGATGAGGTCGGTCTCATGCTTTTCGGTTAACAGGTTTAAATTTTGAGAACCGTTTTCGATATCATGCTTGAGCTCTTTCTCTGAGAGTTGATTGATAACGCTGCAGATCCTGGCGTGGGCGTATTGAATATAATAGACAGGGTTATCGTTGCTCTGTGATTTGGCCAGATCCAGGTCGAAGTCCATATGCTGTTCACACTTGCGCATCACGTAGAAGAAACGTGCGGCATCATTACCGACCTCTTCGCGCAATTCTCTCAATGTGACGAATGAACCCGAGCGGGTAGACATCTGCAGGCGTTCGCCGTTGCGGTATAAGTTAGCGAACTGTACCAGCAGGATATCGAGCTTATCTTCATCTTTGCCCATCGCCGTAAGGGCAGCTTTAACACGCGGCACGTAACCGTGGTGGTCGGCGCCCCAGATATCGATTACCCGGTCGTAACCACGCGCGAATTTATCGAGGTGGTAGGCGATGTCGGAAGCAAAGTAGGTGCCCTGACCATTGTCACGGACCACGACACGATCTTTTTCATCACCGAAAGTTGTAGAGCGGAACCATAGCGCGCCTTTGTCTTCGTAGATGTGACCTGCATCCTGCAGTTGTTCAACGGCCTGATCGATCAGACCGCGATCAGCCAGTGACTGCTCGGAGTACCAGTTTTCGTAATGTACGCCAAACGCCTCAAGGTCTTCACGGATATCGCCAATGATCGATTCGAGTCCGGCATCAAAGATGGTTTTGTAATTACTGTCACCGAGCAATGCTCTGGCGCGATCGATCAAAGCATCGATATGCAGCTCTTTGTCACCGCCATCCGGCTCATCGGCGGGAATGCCCTGCATCACGTCATCTTCTTGATGTACAAAGTTGTCACCGTGCGCCTGTTTTAACGCGCGCGCGATGTCATAGATGTATTCTTCGCTTTTATAGCCATTGCTTGGAAACGGGATATCAACGGCGTTTTCCTGCAGGTAGCGTAGCCAGATACTGGTGGCCAGTATATTCATCTGCCTGCCGGCATCGTTGACGTAATATTCGCAGTCCACTTCAAAACCTACTGCGCGCATCAGCGAAGCCAGTGTTGCACCATAGGCTGCGCCACGTCCATGGCCGACATGTAATGGCCCGGTAGGATTCGCAGAGACAAATTCGATCTGTACTTTTTCGTTATTGGCGGCGTTGCTTCGGCCAAAATTTTCACCACCGGCCAGGATATCTTTGATGATACTTAAGGTACTTTCCTGCGCCAGGAAAAAGTTAATAAAGCCGGGGCCGGCAATTTCTATTTTCTCGATCGACTTGTCTGAGTCAATGGCATCGATGACAGCTTGAGCGATATCGCGTGGCGGTTTGCC
>JADFWF010000269.1 GCA_015222965.1 Pseudomonadota bacterium
GGCGGTGCCGCACTTGCGGTCGAAGGTGCGATGATCCAGATGATCTCACACGGTTTTATTTCAGGTGCCATGTTCCTGATGATCGGCGTGTTATACGACCGTATGCATACCCGTGAGATTAATGCTTACGGCGGCGTTGTCCATACCATGCCGATATTTGCCGCTTTTGCTGTGTTCTTCTCAATGGCGAATGCAGGCCTGCCGGGCACCTCCGGTTTTGTCGGTGAGTTCATGGTGATCATCGCCAGCTTCCAGGCGAACTTCTGGTACGCATTTTTAGGTGCATTAACACTGATTTTAGGCGCGGCTTATACTTTGTGGATGGTGAAGCGCGTTTTCTATGGTGAGATTGCCAACGAAGGTGTACGTGCATTGAAAGATCTGAATTCACGTGAATTTACCATCATGACTATTCTGGCAGTAGCCGTTTTAGTTTTAGGTTTATGGCCGGCACCTGTCGTCGACGTGATGCACGCGACTGTAGAAAACTTTTTACAACACATTTCTGTTTCTAAACTATAGAGAGTTAGCTGTAGCGCTGGAAACATTAGACCGATAAGACTGGATAGAAAAGAATGACACTTGAATCACTAAATATAGCTATCGCACTGCCAGAGATATTCTTGCTGTCTATGGCCTGTCTGATACTGGTCGTAGATGTTTATCTGCCGGCAGAAAAAAGAAACCTTACCTATGTGTTAACGCAGTTTTCACTGATCGCCACGCTTGCCTTGTTGCTCAGCAATCAAACTGATACGCGTGTTCTTGCCTTTAATGATTTATTTGTACAGGACGCGATGGCGGATGTGCTTAAATTATTCATCGTGATCATCAGTTTCGGTGTGTTCGTTTATTCCAGAGAGTACCTGCAGGCACGTAATATATTTAAAGGCGAATTCTATGTGCTGGGTTTGTTCAGCATCGTCGGCATGATGCTGATGGTGTCTGCAAATAATTTGCTGATGCTTTATTTAGGTCTGGAGCTCCTGTCGCTGTGTTTATATGCGCTGGTCGCTTTCAACCGCGATAACGGCAACGCCTCAGAAGCTGCGATGAAATATTTTGTTCTAGGCGCGATTGCTTCAGGCATGCTGCTCTACGGCATGTCCATTCTTTATGGCCTGTCAGGGAGTTTGCAGTTGTCAGAAATATCACAAGCCGTTACAAAAGCTGAAGGCGCGCAAAACATCGGGATGATCTTTGCTCTGGTATTCATCGTAGTAGCGCTGGCATTCAAACTGGGCGCGGTGCCATTTCACATGTGGATGCCGGATGTTTATCACGGTTCACCAACCGCTGTTACAGCATTGATCGGTACCGCACCAAAACTGGCAGGTTTTGCCATGATCATGCGTTTACTGGTTGAGGCGCTGGGTGGTCTGCAGGCAGACTGGTCACAGATGATAATCGTATTGACAGTATTATCGCTGGCGGTGGGTAATATCATCGCTATCGCACAGACCAATATCAAACGTATGCTGGCGTATTCGACGATATCTCACGTTGGTTTTATCTTATTGGGTATTCTGGCAGGAACAGCGGAAGGTTATTCTTCGGCCATGTTCTACACCATCTCCTACGCCATGATGTCTCTGGGCGGTTTCGGTGTCATCATGTTGATGGCGCGTCAGGGTTTTGAGGCCGACAACATCACTGACCTGACAGGTCTGAACCAGCGTAGCCCATGGTTTGCCTTCATCATGATGATATTGATGTTATCCATGGCAGGCGTACCACCCACTGTTGGTTTCTGGGCAAAACTTGCTGTATTGACTGCAGTGGTTGATGTTGACCTGGTATGGATGGCTGTCATTGCCGTATTCTTCTCAATCATAGGTCTGTTCTATTATCTGCGCATCATCAAAGTGATGTATTTTGATGATGCTGTTGATTCACAGCCACTAGAGTGTGGTCGTGATATGCAGATCGCGCTAAGTACTAATGGCCTGGCTATTCTGGCGCTTGGACTGTATCCAGCAGCGTTGATGTCACTTTGTGTCTCGGTTTTTAACTAATTAAAAAACTGTTTAGCCGCGAAGGACGCAAATAAGAGCTTTAAATATTTAATCTTTTTTTGCGCTCTTCGCGGCAAAAAGCTTGTCTTCTCTTATATTTCCAGTTTATTCGACTCGGTGTCTTGCAATTACTCCTGTAAGTCCGTAATATCCGCATCTTGTTGTTGCGGGGTGGAGCAGTCTGGCAGCTCGTCGGGCTCATAACCCGAAGGTCGTAGGTTCAAATCCTGCCCCC
>JADFWF010000270.1 GCA_015222965.1 Pseudomonadota bacterium
ATACACAATACTATGTTTTTCTCTGCGTCTCCGCGCCTCTGCGGTGAAGGCTTTTCAAAGTTTCTAAAGTCCGCTAAGGCTCAATAACAGAAGTTAAAATTTCAGCAAATATCATTCAATTAATAAATCACTGCTTCTTACGAATATGTTTCAGCAATCCACCTGAGGCACCTTCGACAAGGTTTAACACTATCTCAAAACCACGTCCCTGGCCGTAATAGGGGTCTGGTACTTCCGATTCATCGCAACCGGAAAAATCCAGGAACAGGTGGATGCGGTCTTCATAGTCGTCGGGGCAGATCGATAGCAGGTCGGATCGATTGCTCTCATCCATAGCGATAACGTAATCAAATTCTTCAAAATCATCGCGGCTGACACGACGTGCACGCTGGCTGCTGAGGTCGATGTTACGTTTAAGGGCCGCATCCTGGGCGCGCCCATCGGGTGGGTTGCCGACGTGATAGGCATGAGTGCCGGCAGAATCGATCGAGATTTCATCTTCAGCATCTGACTGCTCAACCATATGTCGAAATACGCCTTCGGCAGTTGGTGAGCGGCAGATATTGCCCATGCAAACAAATAAAACTTTTATCATGAATACACTCTATAACTTGATTGCCCTGAAATAGGGCGGTCACAAAAAAAGCGTAGTTTACCCCGAGTTGGTGCTGATTCGTTAGCGCTTCATTCACTATTCCGTTAATATTCGCCATCATTTTGTCCATATTAAGCAGCAGACTCAAAAAGCCGATGTTAAAAATACACAATAGCCAGACCAGAAAAAAAGAAGTCTTCAAACCGATCGTGCCCGGCAAGGTAAGTATGTATGTCTGCGGTATGACCGTTTATGATCTGTGTCACCTCGGCCATGCCCGCGTACTGGTGGTATTTGATACCGTGGTGCGCTATCTGCGTTTCAGCGGTTATGAGGTGAAGTATGTGCGTAATATTACTGATATCGACGACAAGATTATTAGCCGTGCGAATGAAAACGGCGAAGATTTTTCTGCACTGACAGAACGCTTTGTAAAGGCGATGCATGAAGATTCTGAGGAGTTGGGCGTGCTGCCCCCTGATGAAGAGCCAAGTGCGACAGCATCCATGCCGGAAATTATCGACATGATACAGACCTTGATCGATAAAGGTTTTGCTTACACTGCGAAAGCGGATGAAGGTGGCGGTGATGAGGTCGGCAATGCTGGGCAGGGGGATGTTTATTACGATGTCAGTGCCTTTGAAAATTACGGCAAATTATCAGGTAAAAAGCTGGAAGATCTTCGTGCCGGAGAACGTGTTGCGGTCGATGAGCGTAAAGATGACCCGCTGGATTTTGTCTTGTGGAAAGCGGCCAAACCCGATGAGCCCTCATGGGATTCGCCCTGGGGTAAAGGTCGTCCGGGCTGGCATATAGAATGTTCTGCGATGTCGACCTGCTGCCTGGGTAATCATTTTGATATTCACGGCGGTGGACAGGACCTGCAGTTTCCGCACCATGAAAATGAGATCGCACAATCAGAAGGTGCTACCGGCGAAACGTTTGTTAACCTGTGGATGCACAACGGCTTCGTGCGTATCGATGATGAAAAGATGTCCAAGTCCCTGGGGAATTTTTTCACCGTGCGCGAGATCCTGAAGTTATATAAAGGTGAAGAGATCCGCTACTTCGTTCTGGCCAGCCAGTACCGCAGCCCGCTGAACTATTCTGACCAGCTGCTCGATACAGCAAGAACGGCCCTGTCACGTCTGTACAGTACTTTGCGAGACCTGGACGTGTCTACTGACTACGATGAGAGTGATCCTGCGGTTAAAATTTTCAAGCAGGCGATGGATGATGATTTTAATACACCGGAAGCGTTGGCTGTGTTATTTGATCTGGCAAATCAGGTCAACAAGCTGCGAGGCGAGGATACTGAAGCCGCCGTGCAAAAGGCGGCAGTGCTGAAAAAACTGGCCAATGTATTAGGCCTGCTGGAAGCAGATCCAGAGCAGTTTTTACAGGCAGGCGCCAGTGAAGAAAGCGATGCAGAGAAGATCGAGGCCCTGATAGTTGCCAGAAAGGAAGCCAGAGAGAATAAAGACTGGGCGGCTGCAGACCGTATCCGCGATGAGCTGGATGCGATGGGTATTGTGCTGGAAGACAAAGACGGGAAGACCGTCTGGCGACGGTCTTAATGAATAATGAACAGTGAATAGTGAATAATTAAACACAGAGATGCCGTAAGGTTATGTTTCTAAAGGTTTTCCATTATTCACTATTCACTGTTCATTATTCATTTCTTTTCCTGTATAATCCGCGCCCTACAATTTGAATATCCCTTGCTCCACCGCATACAGTGGGGGGCTTTAACCGAGAGGAAAAAACATGCGTCACTACGAAATCGTATTTCTGGTGCATCCAGACCAGAGCGAACAAGTGCCTGCGATGATCGACCGCTACAAAGCATCAGTTGAATCTAACGGCGGTAAAGTACACCGTTTAGAAGACTGGGGTCGTCGTCAGCTAGCTTATCCAATAAACAAGATCCACAAAGCACATTACGTTCTGATGAACGTTGAGTGTGATGAAAGCGTACGTTCTGAAATAGAAACTGCGTTCAGATTCAATGATGCTGTTATCCGTAGCCTGATATTGCTGCGTGATGAAGCTATCACTGACATGTCTGTGCTTGCAAAAGCAAAGAATGAAGAAGATGCTGCTGAGAAAAAATCAGCGGCTGAGCGTGCTGCAAATGAAAAGCGTGCAGCAGCGGCTGCGGCTCAGGAAGCAGCGAAAGCAGAAAAACCAGAAGCAACTAATGCGGCATCTGATAACAAAGGCGACGCTGCAGACGCAGCGCCTGCAGAGTAGGAGAAGAAAATGGCAGCTAATTTTAGACGTAAACGTTATTGTCGTTTTACTGCAGAAGGTATTACTGATGTTGATTATAAAGACATCGAGTTACTTAAATCTTTTGTTTCAGAAAGCGGCAAAATTGTACCTGCACGTATTACCGGTACAAAAGCAAAATATCAGCGTAAGTTGACCAAGGCAATTAAAGTGTCTCGTTACCTTGCGCTTATGCCTTATACGGATAGCCACCAGTAAGCAATTATAAGAGTTAACACTTATTCGAGGTGTTTGAGTGTTATTTCTGGCAAGTTTTATATTAAAAGGCCAAAGTCAGGCAGCGCTGGTAGCAGCGTCGATGGCGATTTTAGGTCTTGCCGTACCGCCGGCAGCATGGATAAGCGCGGCAGCCATTGTCCTGGTGACACTGGTTAATGGACCGAAGAGTGGTTTAATAACCACGGCTTTGTCACTGCTAGGTGCTGGAATATTCGCGTATTTGATATTCGCATCGCCAGAGGTGGCAGTCGTTTTTGTACTGCTCGCCTGGTTACCAGCCTGGTTGATCGCTACAATATTGCGGCAGACAGTGTCTCTGGCATATAGCCTGCAGGTGCTGACAGTAATGAGTTTACTGGCAGTGATAATGGTTTACGCACTGGTTCCGAATATCGGGGAACTCTGGCGAGAACCGCTGGATATAATAGTAGTGCAGCTGGCAGAGCAGTCTGAAGATTTTACTCTGGCAGAGTTAAAGCAGACAGAAGACTGGGTGATCAAGTTTTTGCCGGGTCTGTTTGCCAGCAGTATCATGTTTGGCACCATGCTGAGCCTGTTTTTGGGTCGATGGTGGCAGGCGGTTTTTTACAATCCAGGCGGCTTTGGTAAAGAGTTCCGGAGCTTGAACCTGGGGAAGATATCTGCATTGTGCGCGATGGTCATCATGTTTCTGGCGATGGTTACAGGCAGTGTATTTGCCGTTGCGATGGTGGCTGTTGTCTCTGTGCTCTATAGCATGCAGGCATTGTCTTTATTGCATGCAGCGATAAAGATACGACAGGTCAATGCGGCGTGGTTATTTTTTACTTACGTGATCATGTTTTTTATTCCGCATGTAATGCTGTTGCTGATGGTTGCTAGTTTTGCTGATCCCTGGCTGGATATACGCCGGCGCATTAGCCGGACTGTTTGAGCAGACTACAGGAATGTACTGCTGGAAAAGTTTACATAAAAGATTTAGATATATAATTTAAACACAACGAATTTAAGAGCTGAGGTTATAAAGATGGAAGTCATCTTATTTGAAAAAATTGATCGTCTAGGCAGTATTGGTGATCTGGTTAATGTTAAAGCCGGTTTTGCTCGTAACTTTCTGTTACCTCAGGGTAAAGCTAAAGTTGCAACTGATGCAAACAAAGCTGAGATCGAATCACGCCGTGCCGAATTAGAGAAGCTGGCTGCAGAGACACTGGGCAGCGCTGAAAAACGCCGCGAACAGATCGAAGCATTGTCGATAGAAATTACTGCCAAGTCTGGAACTGAAGGCAAATTATTCGGCTCGATCGGTAACATGGATATCGCAAAAGCGCTGACCGAAGCAGGCGTGGAAGTTGAAAAACGTGACGTACGTCTTCCAGAGGGTCCGATTCGCCAGGCAGGTGAATATGAGATCACATTGCACCTGCACACAGATGTTGATGCAATCGCTAAAGTCACCATTATCGGTGAAGAAGAAGAGTAAGACTTTTTCTGCTGTTTGATATAGAAAGGCCTGCATTGATTGCAGGCCTTTCTGTTTGTACTGCAATTGAGCCTTAGCCAACTTTAGAAACTTTGAAAAACCTTTACCGCAGAGGCGCGGAGACGCAGAGAAAAACATAGTATTGTGTATTGTTAAAGGCGCCGCAGGCGCCATTAACAAAATAAAACTCAGCGCCTCCGCGTCTC
>JADFWF010000271.1 GCA_015222965.1 Pseudomonadota bacterium
ACGACGGCAGCATCTTTAGCTGCACCATCAACAGCTTCTGAAAGCGCAAAACAGTTTGCGTCATTGGCGATGCGGATTTCTCTCTGCAATAGATCCTGTAGATCAGTAAAGACAGGTTTGCCATTCATACACACCGAGTTGGAGTTTCGTAGCAGACCAGTAGCCGGGGATAAGGCACCGGGGGTACAGATTCCGATACTGCCTTTTTCACCAGCACCTGACTCGATCTGTTTTATTAAGTCTACGATACTATGTAGCGTACCCTGATAATCACCCTGCGGCGTGGCTACGCGATGACGAAATAGTTCTTCGCCCGCCTCTGATAAAGCGATGCCTTCAATTTTTGTACCACCGAGATCAATACCGATACGCATAATTAAAGCAGTGAATAATGAATAATTAATAGTGAACAATTAAAAGCAAAAAACATATCCGGACCAATTATAACTTTATATTCATTATTCATTATTCATTATTACTGATTCCCAGTAAGTCTCGTCCATGCCTTGCTGCTTACTGATAGCGCGAGCCAGCACAAACAACAAATCAGACAAACGGTTAATATAAGCCATAAGATTACTGTTTAGATTATCTTTCTTATTCAAGCAGACTAACGAGCGTTCAACACGACGGCAGATGGACCGTGCTACATGACAGTGCGAAGCCGCCAACCCGCCACCAGGTAAGATAAATTCTTTTAGCGGTGCCAGAGAATCATTTAACTCGTCCAGTGACTGTTCTAGCGCGACAACGTCTTCCTGCTTTATCAGCGGTTCATTCATGGTAAGTTCAGCACCCACGTTAAACAGGTCATTCTGGATCGACTTGACCAGCTTTTCAAAAGCCTCAGGTGCATGACAGGCAACCACGGCAAGCTGACTATTTAACTCGTCAACATCACCGATGGCATGAACCAGCAGATCATCTTTTGCTACGCGTGAACCATCAGCCATGCCTGTATCACCAGCATCACCTGTCCGTGTATATATTTTTGATAGTCGATTTCCCATAGCGGTGAATTGAGTTAAAGAAGATCAAACTCGATATCAACCTGAAACTCTTCCGCATGCTCGAGGTATTCCCGTGCGACAGTAAAAGGCTCGATATGTTTTACGGCTGATAATGCGGCACGGTCAAGCGCCGCTGCTTGACTCGATACGACCAGATGTGTGTTTTCGATCTGGCCATCCGGATGCAACACAAATGCAACCGTAGCTATCCCTTCTCGACGCTGTCTTCGCGCCAGGTAAGGATACTCTTTATTGTCGCTGATGCGCCGGTGCAACAACTCAAGTATGGCGTGCTGCTGCTGCGAAGCATTTGTTGATTGCGCTATTGAGGCAGCACTCTCATTATCATCGCTGTTCAACTGTACAGGCTCAAAATCGTGCTGCAGCTCATCCCTGTTTTTACCAAATAGTGCTTTCTCATCTGGCTCAGCAACAGCGGTAGTTCTCGTACTGTTTAGAGAAGTCAGTATATCCTCAGCAAACTTCTTTTGCTCCTCACGGATCATGCTTTCAGCTGAAACATCCGCCACCGCTTCCTGTTTACGCGGCACGTCCGCTTCCTTCTGGTCTGACACCAAAGCGGAGCTGATCAACTGAATTTCCACGCCATAACCAACGCCTTCATCACGAGTTGTAGCCTGCCCATAAACCAGCAACAATCCCGCGAATGCCACACCATGGACAAGCAGTGACAGCGAGGTTGTTGCAGTTATAGGTTTTATGGCGTTATCCATTGCTCTAGGTTATCTGAAATTCCATGCCGCTGTCAGCAAAAAGTTGATTTCCGGTGATGGATAAAAGGCTTCAGCGGGTGCAAAAAAGGCGTTAGGATCAAAACCTAGCTGTCCAACATCAGAATACTCTTTATTAAGCACATTATTAACGCGGCCGCTAAAAGTGAAATCACTAACGTTATATTCTGCTTTGATATTGAGCAGACCATAACCTGGAAGCTTGCTTAGAGTATTATCAAAATCGCCCCCTAAGACTCGATCACTGATGGCAACGACCTCACCAAATACCTGCCAGCTTTTAGATATTGCATAATCGGTACTTATCAATGCCGAATGTTCGGCCACTAAAGGAATATTTTTTCCTGTCGCAAAACCACTGGTTACTTCCGCGTCTGTGTAGGTATAACTGGCTGAGAATCCTAAACGCTGGCTTGCTTTCCAGTAACCACTGGTTATCAATCCTTTGCGCTCTGTATTATCCAGATTGATGTTTGCCCCAAACCCAACCGTCGGATCGAAAGCAATTTCATTTTCAAGCTTGAGGTTGTAGATGATAAATTTCGCAGTATTACTGCCTTGCGACCACTCCACTCCTGTTTCTAGCGAGAGACCTTCCTGCGTTTTGAGTTCGATGGGTGTAAATGCTGGCGTATAGGCTGGCTGTAAAAACTCATCTACTTTTGCAAACCGGTAGTTCTGATCTGCGCGTAACAGAACACGCCAGTTCTCATTGGCTTTAATAGCAAGACCAACTGTGCCGGCTGTCACGTCATCTTCAATCTGTACGCCTGCCGGATAAACAGCAAACATGCCCGCATCACGTAAATCATTATCTACACTGGCATATCTAACACCAACGGTAATGTCTACGATATTTACCGGCATTATTGCCTGTACGTATAGTGAACGTTGCGACTGATCATTAAACTGGTCACCGAATGAGGTGCTTAATTCATATTCGCTTTCAACGGCATCCGCACCGAAAGTCAACATAGTGTTATTCAAGGCCGGAATAAACCCGATAAACCGTGGCGTAAATTCCTGTATCTTACGGTTCTGTGTGAAATTATCCGTAGAAGGCGGGCTCCCTGCAAAACTAATTCTAAAATCACCATCCGTTTTACGACTGGTAACTTCGCCTTCAAATGACCAGTTATTGCTCAGCTCCTGCACTAAACCTATACGTCCAACCGTGGTTTCTGAATTTGAATAATCTGTCGCAAAACTCGGATTAACCTGTGTGCGGTCTGCTGCAACTTCACTGGCAAACAATGCCCCCGGTGTATTCAGGTCATTATCGATATACTGTAATTCTGCAAAAACAGAACCACTGCTATAGTCATAACCTAATTTACCAAAACCATTCAGGTAGGATAATTCATTGTGCTCACGATATTTATCAGACTCTCGCACATCCAGAGAAACACGATAATTGATGCCGTTATCCAGCGCCTGGGAAGTCATGGCGTGTACGTTAACAGTGTTGTAACTGCCCGCAGAAAGCTTTAACGAATGCCATAATGCACCCGGTTTTCGCGTAATAATATTGATCACGCCACCAACGGCCTGGTCACCGAATAAGACACCCGCACTGCCCTGTACCACTTCGATCCGCTCCACATCATCGAGCGCGATACTGTTCAGATCGGGTGCACCGATATCGGGGTTATTTAACCGCCGGCCATCGATCAATATCAGCGTATTAGAACTTGCAGAATCACCGAAACCGCGCATATCAACCGTTGCACGGCTACCATCGCCATACAAATCCTTGATCTGCACACCGCCCTGACCACGTAAAACATCAACGATATGTGTGGCCCCACTGTCGTCGATCTGTTTTCGCGTGATAACGGTGATACTGGCTGGTGTCGTTAACGTGCTCTGTTCAGTACGCGCGGCACTGACAACGACTGCGGGTATTTCTGTTGCTGATGTCTCTGCTTCAGAATGAACGGGCAAAGAAATACCCGTTGTAATGGCGAATACGCCAAGAGATAAAAATTTGTTCATAAGATCCTCCAAAATATATGGAGGCAACAAGGAAAGAGCAGACCGGAGATAAAGCAGGACGCTCTATACCATGCCGCCCTCCGCGACTAATGTATGAATACATCTGGCCGGTCTCCGGGCTTATGGTGCATATCAAAGATATCTGATTCGCTCTCTTCCCACGAAAATACATTCGCAGTGATTAAACAAATCTCACCAATCACCGTTGCGGGGGCAGCGTTGGATTGACCAGCTAACTGGCTCACCAACTTCCCGATTATCCTCATCTCAAGACATTGTCCTGATCAGAAGCACCTGATGTTGAATATTCAAAATTCAGTGCCATATTACACCTCAATTAGCGATAAGATACCCTCCCATTTGGGAGTGAACTTTTTTCGCCCAAAAACGTCATTAAATGTTGAATATAACAATAAGATATTAGTAAACAAATATGCCCAATCTGAAATCGATACTTAGTCTCAAGCAGCACGTACAAAATCACATCATCGGCCAGGAAAAGCTGGTCGACCGCCTGCTCATCGCCCTGTTGGCCGATGGCCACCTTCTAGTGGAGGGCGCACCCGGCCTGGCCAAGACCAAGGCAATAAAAGTTTTGAGCGATGGCATCGAGAGTGATTTTCACCGAATTCAATTTACACCGGACCTGCTGCCTGCCGACCTGACCGGCACCGAAGTCTACCGGCCCCAGGATGGCTCCTTTGTCTTTCAACAAGGGCCTTTGTTCCATAACCTGGTACTGGCAGACGAGATTAACCGCGCACCCGCAAAAGTACAATCTGCGCTGCTGGAAGCTATGGCTGAACGCCAGATCACCGTCGGTAAAACGACCTATCCATTACCTCAGCTGTTCATGGTGATGGCAACACAGAACCCGATCGAACAGGAAGGCACCTACCCGTTGCCTGAAGCGCAGCTTGACCGTTTTCTGATGCACGTCAGTATCGGCTACCCTGACGCCTCTGCTGAAAAAGAGATATTACAACTGGCGCGCGAGGAAGCCAGAAATAGCATTCAAAATGATGTCGTGGTCGAGAAAATCGCGCAACAGAGTATCTTTGATGCGCGTGATGAAGTTCTGGATGTCCACATGGCGGAAAACCTGGAAGAATATCTATTGCAGCTGGTGCTGGCGACACGCAACCCGGCGCCTTACGGTGCGGACCTCGGCAACTGGATATTGTACGGTGCCAGCCCGCGCGCGACCATTGCTCTCGATCGCTGCGCACGCGCACATGCCTGGCTTGACCAGCGGGACTTCGTCAGCCCGGATGATATACAGGCGATCGCATTTGATGTATTACGCCATCGCATCATCTTAAGTTATGAAGCTGAAGCTGACGGTGTAACACCCGATAGCTTTATTCAGGAATTGATTGCGCGAGTTGCTGTCCCATAATAAACAAAAAGACTAACTGTCCACAGATGAACGCAGATGAACGCAAATTAAAGATAGAAACTAAAAGCTTTTGTTTTTATCTGCGTTCATCTGCGTTCATCTGTGGATAAAAAAGTAACATGAGCGATTACGATCAACAAGCCGAAGGCATCACCTGGATCAGCCCACAGTCATTAATTCAGCTGCGCCTGAAAGCAAACCAGATATCACTGAATAAGAGCATCATCCATGCAAAACAGGGCGGCGCCTACCTGTCATCATTCAAAGGCCGCGGCATGGAATTTGATGAGTCTCGCATCTACCAGGCGGGCGACGACATACGCAATATGGACTGGCGGGTGACCGCGCGCACCGGCACGGCGCACACAAAAGTTTTCCAGGAAGAACGTGAAAGACCGGTACTGCTCTGCCTTGATCTAAACACTTCGATGATGTTTGCCACACGCAATAAATTCAAATCTGTTATCGCAACCGAAATCGCAACATTGATCGCGTGGAGTGCAGCAAACAATAATGACCGTATCGGCGGTCTGATATTTTCTTCTGACGAACATCATGAGATCAAACCTCGCCGCGGCAAAACGGCGGTTTTAGACTTTATCGGCCGCACCACAAAACATAAAGCCTGGACCAGTCATAACGACACATCTGAGCGAAACAGTTCAACACGAAACATGGTGACGGCGATATCAAGGTTACGAAAAGTCACCCACCCGGGAAGCCTGGTGTTCATGATCAGTGATTTTCGCGAGATGAATGAAAAAGCCTATTCGCATCTCGCCAACATCGCGCGACATAACGACATCGTATTAATAAAAATTACCGACCCGATAGAAGTCGAGCTTCCTGCATCCGGAAGTTATAAATTAACCGATGGTAAAAAAGAAATACAGATACAGACCTCAAGCGATAAGACCAGGAGCGAGTATCACCAGCGCTATACAGACCAGAATGATCAACTGGAAAACTTTTGCCGGCAGAATCGCATACATATAATTCAGATCTCGACCAGCGATGATACCTTTGAAAAACTGGCCAACGGCCTGGGTAAATCACCTGGAAAAAAACACGGTAGAAAAAACCTGCTGCGCTCCACCAGCAGATAAGCAGACGCTTTAGCCTAATGAACGAAACAGCACTAAACTTGAGAGACATCCATCTGCCAGAAGCAATATCATGGTGGCCGCTGGCACCCGGCTGGTGGATACTGCTTGCGACCACGATCATCATTGCGCTATTCACATACATCGCAATAAAGATTTATCGAAATCGACAGCTGCTAAGGGACATCACCGCTGAACTCGATCAGATAAAACTTCAATTTGAAAACTCAAACGATAGATCACAGCTGGCTAAATCCTTATCGGTATTACTGCGCCGTGCCAACATCACATATAACCCGAAGACAAATGTCGCTGGTCTGACCGGCGAAAACTGGCTGGCATGGCTCGATAGAACCAGTAATAAAACGGCTGCAAACTCTCGGTTTCAGAGCGACACCGGTAAAGTATTACTGAGCGCGCCTTACCTTCCTGATGACGCAACGCTTGATTTTAATGCAGAAGAATTAATCCAGCTGTGTGAGACATGGCTGCTGACATCACACCGCAAACAGGCAGGCATGACACCGTGATGTCCTTTATCTGGCCATGGGCGTTCGCGTTATTGCCATTACCCTTTGTTTTACGCCTGTTATTACCTCGAGCAAAGGTCAGCAATGACGCGGCACTGCTGGTACCCGACTTATCCGAATATCAATTGGACGACAAGCTCACTTACGCAGATAAAAAATCACTCTGGCCTCTGCTGGTATACAGCCTGGCCTGGATCTGTCTGATCATTGCCCTGGCAAGACCGCAATGGACCGGCGAGCCTGTCGAATTACCCGTCAGCGGTCGCGACCTGATACTGGCCATCGACATCTCGATGAGCATGGACCACGCCATCCGCAACAATCTGCGTTCTGTCAAAAAGATCACAGCCACCAAGGCCGTCGCCAGCGCCTTCATCGAAAAACGTGTCGGCGACCGCATCGGTCTGATCCTGTTCGGAGATCAGGCCTACGTGCAATCACCGCTCACTTTTGACCGCACCACGGTAAATGTCCTGTTACAGGAAGCAGTCACGGGTCTTGCCGGTCAGGCCACAGCTATCGGTGATGCCATCGGTCTCGCTGTCAAACGACTGGATAAAAGTCAGCTCCGGCATTCCGGCAGCACGGATAAGAAGAATCTCAGTGAAGACCGCGTATTAATTTTGCTAACCGATGGTGTCAGCAACCGTGGCGAGATCACACCATTAAAAGCGGCCGAACTTGCCGCCAAAAAAGGTTTAAAGATTCACACTATCGGCATAGGCAACCGTGGCACCAGGGAACTCGACGAGACTACTTTACGCAAGGTCGCACAGATAACAGGCGGGCAGTACTTTCGTGCCTACAATACCAGTGACCTTGTAAAAATCTACGCCCTGCTCGACGAGCTCGAACCTGTGGAGAAAGATGTACAAAGCTACCGCCCGATAAAAACACTGTTTTATATCCCGTTATCAGCTAGTTTCATCTTTGCCGTTTTACTTGCTTTATTTTTATACGTGCCACAGTTCAGCTACACGATTTTCAGATCCACGACCAACCGTTCAGATCATCAAGAAACATCATGAACGATTTATTTGGTATAGACATGCAGCAGGTCATCAATGAAGCGATGACCATACAGGAAAACCTTCACTTCATTCGCGCCGACTGGTTTTATGCCTTTATCCCTTTGCTCCTGTTTTTATATCTTTCATACAGGACAAGACTTAACGATAAAAACTGGCAAGGTATTATCGATCAGCAGCTGGCGCCTTTCGTATTGAGCAAAACTGGAAACAAACAACGCCGCTACCCATTACTGTTGATTTTTATAGCATGCAGCCTGTGTATCACCGCACTCGCCGGACCGGTATATAAAAAACTTTCACAACCTGTTTACCGGGAACAGTCATCTCTCGTGGTATTGCTGGACATGTCACAATCGATGAATGCCACCGATATAAAACCTTCGCGTTTATCCCGGGCAAAACTTGAATTACTCGATCTGCTAAAAACCAGAAAGACCGGGCAGACCGCGTTGATCGTTTATGCTGCTGATGCCTTTGTAGTAACACCGCTGACAGATGACAACGCCACCATCGCCAACCTGGTGCCATCACTGGAAACAGACATGATGCCGGCACAAGGCAGCAATCTATCAAACGCACTGAGCAAAACATTTTCACTGTTCACCCAGGCAGGCATCATAAATGGCGACGTTCTGGTCATCACCGACGATATACATTCACGCGATGAAAGCGCTATTAAAAAAGTGTTCTCTCAGGGGCACAGGCTGTCCGTCTTCGGTATAGGGACTAGCGGCGGTGCGCCGGTACCACTCGACGGCGGATTCTTACAGGATAGTAAAGGTGCTATCGTCATCCCCCGGCTGCATCCTGAAAAACTACGGACATACGCACTGAGCGGCGGCGGATTATACACAACGCTGCAGGCAGATGACCGTGATATAGAAAAACTGAGCAAGCTATTCCAGTCCTCAGATACTGTCAAAGATATTACCAATAACAATTTAAACGCAGATATCTGGCAGGAAGAAGGCCACTGGTTACTGCTGCCTCTCATATTTTTCGCGGCATTATGGGCAAGAAAAGGCTGGCTAGCTGTACAGCTGCTATTTTTGTTTCCCGTTGCCGGCCTCATACCACAACCCGCTCATGCAGAAAGCGCTGAGATAGTAAACGCTGAGGTAGTAAACAATCTGCAAACGACCGGGGCATTTGATACTAAATATTTATGGCGCAGCCCCGACCAGCAGGCCATGGAAGCATTTAACAACGGTGACAACAGCAAGGCGGCTGAAAAATTTACCCGGCCCAAATGGAAAGCCAGCGCACTCTATCGCGATGAAGAATATGAAGCCGCTGTCAACGCACTGGCAAGCACAGACAGCAGTGACGGTTACTACAACAAGGGAAACGCGCTGGCCAGGCTGGGAAAATATGAAGAATCGATCAAAGCCTACGACAAAGCACTTGAGCTAGATGAACTGAATGATGATGCAACATTTAACCGCGAACAGGTTAAACAGGCACTGAAGCAACAGCAGGACTCCCAGCAACAAGATGGCCAGCCACAGGATGATCAGAATCAGGACGGCGAGGACCAGGACGGCAAGAAGCAGGAAGGCGATAAACAGCAAGACGAGAACTCTCAGGACTCGGATCAGCAAAACCAGCAGCAGGATCCACAACAGTCTGACAATCAATCTTCCCAACCATCTGAAGAGAACAACGAGGATAATAAAGACCAGGAACAGCAGTCCTCCGCCAAAAGCGACTCAAAAGAACAGCAGGAAATGGAACAGGAACAGCTAAAACAGCGTGATGCAGAAGCTGAAGCTGAACAGCAAAAAAAGCAAGACCAGAAGTACCAGCAGGACCAGAAAAAAAATCAGCAGGATAATGCTGAGCAACAAAACGCTGACAAAGAAGTCGAACACAAAGAATCTGAAGATAAACCGATGGACATCGAAGTCAATCCGATGGAAGCTTCCATCACCGAAGAAGAAAAAGCCACCGAACAATGGCTAAAACGAATTCCAGACGATCCCGGCGGTCTACTCAGGCGCAAATTTTATTATCAGTACAAACAGGTACCAAACCAGAAAGATAGCGAACAACCATGGTAAAAACTTACAGAAAAAATAATACAGTCGTACTGTCCTTGCTGTACACACTATTGCTGCTCAGCGTATTTTTCAGTACCGTCGCACAGGCTGCAGCCGATATCACAGTATCAACCAGTCGCAATCCGGTTTCCCTGGATGACTCTTTCCATCTGATCTATAAAGTCAACAGCGGTTTTTTTGGCAACGGTGTCGATGACGACCCGGACTTTTCACCGATAGATAAAGACTTTGATATCTTAAGCAGCAGCCAATCGGTAAATTCGAGCTATATAAACGGTACCTGGAAAAAGACAAATGTATGGCAACTGGCACTTATCGCAAAACAGGTTGGAAAGTTCACTGTTCCAGCGATCAACTTTGGAAAAGATATTAGCCCGGCGATACAGATAACCGTTACCAACAGCACTTCACCGAACAGCGTTTCGCCAAAAGATCAGGCGACGATACCTGCTAAAATTTTTCTCGAAAGCAGTATCGATAAAAAATCTGGCTGGGTACAGTCACAATTTATTTATATCATCCGTTTATTACGCACGGTAAGCATCGCCAGCGCTTCTTTATCTGAACCAGTAAGCAATGACCCGGACGCCATCATCGAAAAACTAAGTGAAGAAAATTACAAGACCACGCGAAATGGTATTAGCTATGATGTATTCGAGCGGCGTTATGCTATTTTCCCGCAAAAAAGCGGCCAGCTAAAAATCAACCCCGTTACCTTTGAAGGCCGTGTTAACCCAACGCAAGCCAGGACGATCTTCGACCAGTTCCGCATGAGCGGCCAGCTAAAACGCTTACGCAGTCTGGCCGTTGAAACTAATGTAAAGGCCGCACCCGCCAGCATTAACTTGCAGGACTGGTTACCCGCTGGCGAGCTGCAGCTGATCGAAGAATGGTCTGATGATATTCAGGATATAAAAACGGGCGAACCCGTCACACGTACTATAACCATCGCGGCACTGGGGCTTACTGCGGTGCAGCTCCCCGACCTGAGTTTTAAAGAAATCGATGGTCTAAAACAGTACCCGGATAAACCCGTAACCGAAAACAGGCCGGAAAAATCCGGTATCACCGGCTTAAAACAGATCAAAGTTGCGCTCATCCCGAGTACACCAGGTAGCTACACACTGCCGGAAATAAAGCTGCAATGGTGGAACACAAAAACCAATAAAAAAGAAACCGCCGTTATTCCGGAGAAAACATTAATAGCTGTCGGCGGTGCAGACACGAACAACAGCATAACGGAGCAACCATTAATTTCATCAACACATGATGAAAAACTAATAGCTGACAATGAAACACCGACATCTTTAGCTTCGATTGCTGATAGTGATACTTACTGGAAATGGCTTGCACTGGCTTTTGCATCAGCGTGGCTGGTCACGATGATCTTATTGTTAAAAAAATCTAAAACTAAAATACCAGAAAAAAAGGCAGCGAAAGGCACGGCATCCATCTCCACCAAAGCAGCCGCTTCTGCGGTCGAAAAACACGCAGGCAGCAATGATGCAAAAAAAACCCGGACCGCATTAAACGAGTGGGCCAAAGTCGCCTATCAAAACGATCAAATAAATAACCTGACACAGATCAGTGAAAATTGCTCACCCCATCTCGCTCAGCTTATTCGCCAGTTGAATCAATCACTGTATAGCCAGCAGCATCAAACGTGGGACGGCAAGGAATTTCTGGCGGCATTTAGAAGTGAACCGCCAGCCGACGGCAAAAGCATAAACTCATCATCACTGAAACCGCTCTATAACAACTGATGACTTTTGATCTAAGCCTGATCGATCAAGCCGC
>JADFWF010000272.1 GCA_015222965.1 Pseudomonadota bacterium
CATGTCGCAGCTGCCAAGGCCATAAAAACGGTCATCTTTTTCGGTGAGATTAAATGGCTCTAGCTGCCAGCGATCTTCATCGAAGGGAACGGTGTCGGTATGACCCGCCAGTACCAGCCCGTTGCTTCCGCTACCGAGTGTAGCGATAAGATTGGCTTTGTTTTTGACGTGTTCAAGTTTTTGAATCTCACATTTGAATCCCAGGTTTTCAAACCAGTCAGCCAGTAAATTAATGACCTGCAGATTGCCCTGGTCTATATCGGCCGAAGTACAGCTGATAGAAGGTGTGCTTAAAAGCTGCTTTATCAGCCACTTGATGTCGAGTTTTTCTTGATGCATATCAATACGTTAAAACTTATTCAAAAATAATGCAAAAAAAAGCTGTTCTTTTATGACGAAGTTATTACAATGCGCTAAAAATTAGTCCGATAGAGTATACCGAGCAATAGTGCCGGGGGAGAGAATAAGATGGCCAAAGGTGGTTACATGGGTGGGATTTTTGGCAGTTCGCCAGTCAGTCCCCTGCAAGAGCACATGTCAAAAGTTTATTCCTGTGCTTCCGAATTAATTCCTCTGTTCAATGCTGTTATCAATGAAGATTGGGATGAGGTCGCCAGGCTTCGGCAGATCATCTCTGATCTTGAAAAAGAAGCGGATGTCCTGAAAAAAGAGCTGCGTCTTAATTTACCGAAAGGCTTGTTTATGCCGGTATCACGTCAGGATCTATTAGAGGTACTGTTGATGCAGGATCGGATCGCCAATCAGGCAAAAGATATCGCCGGTACGATCCATGGCCGTAAAATGGAACTGCCTGAAATTATTCATGAAGATTACATCCGTTTTGTTACCCGTTGTGTTGCAGCGTGTAAACAAGCCAGAAAAGCCATCAATGAGCTGGATGAGCTTGTCGAGACTGGATTCAGTGGTCAGGAAATCCAGATTGTCGCTGACATGATTACCAAGCTGGATAATATCGAAAGTGATACTGACAATCTGCAGTCAGCTATTCGTTCCAAGATATTCGAAATCGAAAATGACTTGCCACCTATCGAAGCGATGTTTTTATACAAAATCATCGAAGGAACAGGTGAGGTCGCAGATAAATCCCAGGGAGTGGGAAGTCGTTTACAATTGATGTTAGCAAGGTAGGGTATTACGATGGAAATTATTGCGCAGTATGGCACTGTATTTCTTATCCTTGCCGCAGTGTTTGGTCTGTTCATGGCGTGGGGTATCGGTGCTAACGATGTTGCCAATGCAATGGCGACCTCAGTGGGCTCAAAGGCGTTAACCATTAAACAGGCGGTGATAATAGCTGCCATCTTCGAATTTGCCGGTGCAATACTGGCCGGTGGTCAGGTCACTAAAACCATCCGTAAAGGCATCGTTGATGCCGACCTGTTATCTGCTAACCCGGAGTTATTGCTCTACGGTATGCTAGCTTCCTTGCTGGCCGCGGGCATCTGGCTGTTGATCGCATCAAGAAATGGCTGGCCGGTTTCGACGACACATTCGATCGTCGGTGCGATCGTCGGTTTTGCCATGGTCGGAATTGGCATGGAAGCTGTGCACTGGAATAAAGTAGGCTTTATCGTTGCCAGCTGGGTTGTGTCTCCTGTACTTGCCGGTTTTATCTCATTCATGTTGTTTCGTAGCGTACAGAATCTGATTTTAGATACCGACCAGCCATTTGATAATGCCAAGAAATATGTCCCTTACTATATGTTCATGGTTGGTTTTATCATCTCACTGGTAACACTGGTGAAAGGCCTGAAACATGTTGGTCTGGATCTGACGGCACTGCAGCAATACTCATCTGCTTTTGCTATTGGTCTGTTGATAATGTTTGTGGGCAGGATTTATGTAAATAAAATCAAGCACGACCCTAAAGCCGATAAAAAATTCCATTTCACCAACGTGGAACGGGTATTTGGTGTATTAATGGTGCTTACTGCCTGTGCCATGGCTTTTGCTCATGGTTCTAATGACGTCGCGAATGCTATCGGTCCTGTCGCTGCGGTAGTGAGTATCGTGAATAGTGGCGGCGAGGTTGCCTCCAAATCGATGTTGCCGATATGGGTATTGGCCCTGGGTGGTGTTGGCATCGTTACCGGTCTTGTCATGTACGGCAAGAAAGTTATCGCGACAGTGGGTAATCAGATTACCGAGCTGACACCGAGTCGTGGTTTTGCTGCCACATTGGCGGCGGCGACAACAGTGGTGCTGGCATCGGGTACAGGCTTGCCTATCTCAACCACGCATACGCTGGTAGGTGCGATATTAGGTGTAGGTCTGGCGCGCGGTATGGCCGCACTTAACATGACGGTCATCCGTAACATCTTCATGTCATGGATAGTGACATTGCCTGCCGGAGCCATCCTTTCTATCCTGTTCTTCTTTACCTTGAAAGGTATTTTTAGTTAGACGGTTGTTGGTCGATAAAGGCGTCTGTTCGTGAGCCTTAAGAGAAGTTGGCAGTTGGCAGTCATCAGTTAAAAACAAAAAGACTAAAAACTTGTGTTCTCAGCGGCGCAGACGGTGGCTTTGCTTTTACTGCCAACTGATAACTGCAAACTGCCAACTTCTCTTAATGGCCGAAAGCAGTCAATTTGGCTGAGGCATATTTTGATTAAATATGGCATTATCTGTTTGTGACAAATGACCAACGACAAATGACCAACGACTTAGCTACTCCCGCTGAACTCTTATCTCAGGTCCCGGATACCCTCGCATCCGTGGTAGAAAATTTCTGGCTGGACTGGTGTAAATCGTCTGA
>JADFWF010000273.1 GCA_015222965.1 Pseudomonadota bacterium
AACAGGGCTAAAGCCCCCAAAGGTATATTCTTATGGATATTCGTAAAGTAAAAAAATTAATCGAACTGCTGGAAGAATCCGGCATTGCTGAAATTGAAATTAACGAAGGTGAAGAGTCAGTACGAATTTCACGTTATGGCTCTAGCGCACCAGCGGCACCAGTACAGCAATTTGCAGCAGCACCTATGGCCGCTCCTGTTGCTGCAGCAGCTGAGCCGGAAAGCAGCGACGACAGTCCTGCGATTAGCGGACACACCGTAGATTCACCAATGGTTGGCACTTTCTACAATGCAGCATCTCCCGGTGCACCGGCATTTTGCAAGGTTGGTGACAGCGTCAGTGAAGGTGATACCGTCTGCATCATCGAAGCGATGAAGATTCTTAACCAGATTGAAGCGGATAAGTCAGGTGTGGTCAAAGCCATTCTTGTTGAAAACGCTCAGCCTGTTGAGTTTGGCCAACCTCTTATCGTTATCGAATAAGGCACCGTCTCATGTTATCAAAAGTTGTTATCGCCAATCGAGGCGAAATTGCACTACGTATATTACGTGCCTGTCGTGAGCTCGGCATCAAGACTGTAGCCGTTCACTCAGAAGCCGACCGTGATCTGAAGCATGTACGCCTTGCTGATGAAGCCGTTTGCATCGGTCCTGCACCATCTGATCAAAGTTATCTGAACGTACCCGCCATTATCAGCGCAGCTGAAGTGACTGACGCGGTAGCCATTCATCCGGGTTACGGTTTTTTATCTGAGAACGCTGATTTTGCCGAGCGCGTTGAAGACAGTGGTTTTGTTTTCATCGGTCCGAAAGCAGAATCAATTCGCATCATGGGCGACAAAGTAGCGGCTATCGAAGCCATGAAAAGCGCTGGCGTTCCCTGCGTGCCAGGTTCTGACGGCCCACTGGGTGAAGACAACGATACCAACATCCAAATAGCCAATAAGATTGGTTACCCGATTATCATTAAGGCCGCTGGCGGTGGTGGCGGTCGCGGCATGCGCGTGGTTCACTCAGACGCAACGCTGACAAACTCGATCGCCCTGACCAAGCAGGAAGCCGGAACTTTCTTCGGCAACAGCATGGTATACATGGAGAAATACCTGGAAACACCGCGCCATGTTGAGATACAGGTTTTATCTGATGGCCAGGGTAACGCCATTCACCTGGGCGAACGCGACTGTTCGATGCAGCGCCGTAACCAGAAAGTTGTGGAAGAAGCGCCCGCACCAGGCATCACACCTAAACAACGTAAGAAGATCGGTCAACGATGTGTTGATGCCTGTAACAAGATCAAATACCGCGGTGCAGGAACATTTGAGTTTTTATATCAGGACGGTGAATTTTATTTCATCGAGATGAATACCCGTGTTCAGGTAGAGCATCCGGTTACTGAAATGATCACTGGTGTCGATATCATCAAAGAGCAGCTATACATCGCTGATGGTCAAAAACTGCGGATGAAACAGAGCGATGTTGAAATCAGGGGCCATGCTATCGAGTGCCGCCTAAATGCGGAACACAGTAAAACGTTTATTCCATCACCCGGAAAAATTGAGCGTTACCACCCTCCAGGTGGCCCTGGTATCCGTGTAGATACACACATCTACGGTGGCTACGTGGTACCGCCGCATTATGACTCTATGATCGGTAAATTAATCGCTTATGGTTGTAATAGAGAAGTTGCGCTGGCTCGCATGCAGGGCGCACTGGATGAGATCAGCATTACTGGCATTAACACTAATATCGAACTACATAAAGAAATTTTAGCTGATGCAAACTTTCAGGCCGGTGGTACCAACATCCACTATCTTGAGAAAAAGCTTGGCCTATAACGTAGTTACAGGCAATGAATAATGAACAGTGAATAATGAATAATAAAAAGCAGATACACTTAATTTAATATGCGCGTCATCTTGGTAAGATTGTTAGAAGTTTCTTAAAACGGTATTACAAAAACCTCTCAAACCACAAAAGTATAACAAAAGTTTATATCGGTTTGTTTTTAATTATTCATTATTCATTATTCATTGAACGACGCTCAACGTCGTTCCACCTCGTAGCCTTTCTCTTTCAGCAGACCAACAATCCCTCTGTCGCCGATCAGATGGCCACTGCCGACAACGACAAAATAGCTGCCCTGCTGCTTTAACATCGCATCTATTTTTAACGACATCTGGCTATTTCTTTCGTAGATCAAGCTGTCATATATCGCACTAAAGGCAGGGTTATCACTCAGCGCATCTTCAAAAAGCAGCTTATTCATCTTACCTTCGTCACCGGCTTTCCAGTAACGAACCAGATCAGCCATCATTGCTTCTGACTCATCAAGTGAATATAAACTTTCTTTTAACAATAGATTCCCATCGGGAATATCTAAAAACAAGCTCACCTGCTGGTTCAGCGTTTCAAGTTCAATTATTTTTTTAGCTGTGTCAGCGGATGATGCTTTATTCAGAAAATAAGCGTCGATCCCTAATTCAGGATTAAAACCCATCTGCATTACCTGCATAGAGGTAAGCGTCAATACCAGGATACCGGGTTTATAATTTTTTATATCATCGTAAGAGATATTCAGCTGCCGCAGCCGCTGATCAAGCTGCTGCCATGTGTCTTCAGAGATAACATCTTTAATCGTTGAGCCATCTTTATAGATGCCTTTTTCAACCAGCAGCCGGTTGTATACGTTGTGGTCTATTTTAGTTATATCCAGCTCTACGACCAGGGCGTCAGAGTTTTTATAACCCTCTTCTATCTCTTTACGTATCGGGTAAAAACTTTTATCTGCAAAATGGATTGAACCCAAAAGGTAGACAGTTGCCTTATCCGAGCTCACCTGCCAGAAAAATGCCTTGTCATTTTCTGCATGAACAGTGACAGAGATAAAAAACAAGAGAAACAGATAATATTTTTTCATTATATTTAACCTTTAATTAACCGGCGAATGACCGCTGTTGAGCCTTAGCAGACCGCCAAAAAACTTTAAAAACTTGAACCGCAGAGGCGCGGAGACGCAGAGAAAAACATTTTTTG
>JADFWF010000274.1 GCA_015222965.1 Pseudomonadota bacterium
ATTGGGGACACGGATGATGGCACTGGCTTGCACCATATGGTATTCGAAGTTGTCGATAACTCGATCGATGAAGCACTGGCGGGCCACTGTAGTGAGATCAATGTAAAAATCCACTCTGATAATTCTGTCTCTGTATCTGATAACGGTCGTGGTATTCCGACTGAGATGCATGAAGAGGAGGGCGTTTCAGCCGCGGAAGTAATTCTTACGGTTCTGCATGCTGGCGGTAAGTTTGATGACAATTCCTATAAAGTATCCGGCGGTCTGCATGGCGTCGGTGTTTCTGTGGTTAACGCGCTTTCAGAAAAACTGGAACTAACCATCTATCGTGGTGGAACAATACATACTCAGGAATATCATATGGGTGACCCGGTATCGCCGTTGGCGGAGACCGGCACTACCGAAAGAACCGGTACTCACCTACGTTTCTGGGCGAGTGATCAAATCTTCAAAAATATCGAATTTCACTACGATATATTAAGCAAGCGTCTACGCGAGTTGTCTTTTCTTAATTCGGGCGTGCGCATCGTGCTATCGGATGAGCGTACTGAGAAAGAGGATATCTTTGAATATGAGGGCGGTATCCGTTCATTCGTCAAACACCTTAATAAAAATAAAACACCATTACATGACTCGGTGCTTTATTTTAATGAAGAAAAAGATGATGTAGTGGTCGAAGTGGCCATGCAGTGGAATGATTCCTACCAGGAAAATATCTATCCATTTACCAATAATATTCCACAGAAAGACGGTGGTTCACATATTGCAGGTTTTCGTGGTGCCTTGACCCGCAGCCTTAATAATTATGTAGATCAATCCAGTGCTGCAAAAAAAGCTAAAGTATCAGTAGCAGGGGATGATGCGCGTGAAGGTCTTACAGCGGTTGTTTCTGTAAAAGTACCGGATCCAAAATTTTCGTCTCAGACAAAAGACAAACTGGTTTCTTCAGAAGTAAAAGGTATCGTTGAATCACTGGTATCAGAAAAATTACAGGAATTTTTACTGGAAAATCCTGCTGATGCCAGAGCGATAACACAGAAGATTATCGATGCGGCGCGTGCCAGAGAAGCTGCCAGAAAAGCCCGTGAGATGACCCGCCGTAAAGGTGCACTGGATATTGCCGGACTACCAGGAAAATTGGCGGATTGTCAGGAAAAGGATCCTGCTCTCTGTGAGATATACCTGGTGGAAGGGGACTCCGCCGGTGGTTCGGCCAAGCAGGGCCGTTCTCGCCGTACACAGGCTATATTACCACTCAAAGGTAAAATCCTTAATGTCGAAAAAGCTCGATTTGACAAGATGCTGGGTTCTGCTGAAGTCGGTACACTGATTACCGCCCTGGGCTGCGGTATTGGTAAAGAAGATTATAATCCGGATAAATTACGTTATCACCGAATCATCATCATGACTGATGCGGATGTCGACGGCTCACATATACGTACCTTATTATTGACTTTTTTCTATCGCCAGATGAAGGAACTGGTCGAGCGAGGTCATATCTATATCGCCCAGCCACCGCTTTATAAAGTGAAGAAGGGAAAACAGGAGCGTTATGTAAAAGATGATGATGAGTTAAATACTTATCTGTTACAACAGGCATTAACCGGTGCAAAATTATATGTCGCCAAGGATTCACCGGCTATCTCAGATACTGCGCTGGAAGATATCGCCCGCAGTCACCTGTTGGCGAAGAATATTATCAAGCGCCTGTCGCGTCGTATCGATAATAATATCCTGCAGCAGATTATCAATATCCAGGGACTGGAAAAAGATGATTTCAATAATAATGAACAAGTCCAGAAGTATTCTGATAAGTTGTTGAAATTACTTGAAAAATACAAGTTATCAGGCATTGATTATAGTGCCGCTATCAGCAAGGATGAAGATAATAATCTATTACTTACCCTGACCAAAAAATTGCATGGACTGGATCATCACTATGTTTTAAATAATAGTTTCTTCAGTTCTACTGACTATAAACAGCTGGCCTCATTAGGTAATAAACTGGATTCCCTGTTATCTGAAGATGCCTATATCGAACGCGGTGAAAAACAGGCGCTGGTAGATAATTTTGATCAGGTGATGGACTGGTTGTTTACAGAAGCCAGAAAAGGTCAGAATATCCAGCGATACAAAGGTCTGGGTGAGATGAATCCGGATCAACTATGGGATACCACGATGAACCCGGAAACCCGACGCATGCTGCAGGTGCGTATCGAAGATGCAGTTGCCGCAGACGAAGTTTTTACCATGTTGATGGGTGATCAGGTTGAACCACGCCGTGAATTTATTGAAGAGAATGCTCTCACGGCGACTAATATCGATACCTGATTTTTCTGAATATTTTATAAAAAACATTCAGACCTTGTTTTAATTGTTCAGTGTTTCAACCGAGAGTTGAGCGCCTTTTCGAAAAGCAGATAAATCCTGTTTTACCTGTAAAGAAACCAGTGATATACCTTCTCTGTAAGGCAATGTGCCATTCGCCCGCATGATCCTTCGGCCTTCAGCACTGCTGGTAAAACGGATAAACTTTTTAACATTGGCAATCTTTGCCGAATCCGGGTTGTAGGTGATATACAGTGGACGGTATAGCTGATATTGCCCTGCTTTAATATTCTCATAACTCGGGTCGACACCCCCTAATTTAAGTATTTTCACATCTCTTAAACGTGCACTGCTGATACCGGTGATAGCAATAGCATTCGGACTTTCGATAATGGCTTTTTCCAGAGGTCCGGAAGACTTAAATGTGCGGGTTGAATGGAGTTTTTTGTCAAAATCGGCAAAGATCAGCTTTCGAAAAGTTCGGCCAACACCAGAAAATTTACTCTTTCGGGTAAAGACCTCAATCGGTGCATCGGGGCCGCCTAGCTGCTTCCAGTTTGTGATATTTCCAGTATAGATATCATAGACCTGGGGAAGTGTAAGATTATCGATAACATTATCCTTATGGGTGATGACCACAAGTGCATCCCATGCCACGGGTGAAAGACCCACACCGGCTTCGCGTGGATCATGGGGTAGCTGGTATCGACATGAGCCGCCAAGATCTGCTTCGCCTGAAACGACGGTACGGATACCTTTGGTAGCACCGCCACCCTGGATATTGATGTGTATGTTTGTTTTCTCTTCAAAAGCTTTTGACAGGTCGGTGACATAAGCTTTTTTGCTGATACCACAGCCTACCCAGTTTAGAGTATCTATGGGTTCCGCCAGTGAATTAATAGTAAAAAGACTGAAAAATACAAATAAAAATGAAGATCGAACAGACATAACAGTACCTGTAAATAGATAAAAGTGATTTTAAGAATAAATTAGGAATTTTGTAGTCTGCTTCTACGAAGCGAACTGGGAACAAATAACGATTGTTATTCTTTAGTACAGTTAATACATTATAATTTAGTACAATTAGCTCAAAATGCCATAAAAATCGAAATAATATGAAATATGCAGATCTGAGAGACTTTATTGATCAGCTTGAGTCGTTGGGAGAGCTGAAACGCATCAGCGTAGAGGTTGACCCATATCTCGAGATGACCGAAATCTGTGATCGGACGCTGAAAAAAAAGGGACCCGCCCTGTTATTTGAAAATGTTAAAGATTCATCGGTTCCGGTTTTAGCTAATCTGTTCGGAACGCCACAGCGTGTGGCTATGGGTATGGGTGAAGATTCTATCGACGCCTTACGAGAAGTTGGAAAATTACTCGCGTTCCTGAAAGAGCCGGATCCACCTAAAGGTTTAAAAGATGCCTGGGAGAAAATGCCGGTCTTTAAACAGGTGCTGAACATGGCGCCAAAAGAAATAAGAAAAGCACCCTGTCAGGAAGTGGTCTATGAAGGAGAGGACGTTGACCTGAATAATATACCGATACAGACCTGCTGGCCGGGAGATGTTGCGCCGTTGATTACCTGGGGGCTGGTTGTTACCCGCGGGCCCGAGAAAGAACGGCAGAATCTGGGTATCTATCGCCAGCAGGTATTATCAAAAAATAAAGTCATCATGCGTTGGCTGGCACAGCGTGGTGGTGCACTTGATTTTCGTGAATGGCAGCAAACACACCCAGGAGAACCGTTTCCGATAGCTGTTGCCTTAGGTGCAGACCCGGCAACGATATTAGCTGCCGTTACCCCGGTGCCGGATGCCCTGTCGGAATATGGTTTTGCCGGTTTATTGCGTGGCAGTAAGACGGAGGTCGTGAGATGCGAACTGAGCGATCTTCAGGTTCCGGCTTCGGCAGAATATATACTGGAAGGGTTCATCTATGCTGGTGAAGTTGCTGAAGAAGGACCGTATGGTGATCACACCGGTTACTATAATGAGACGGAAACATTTCCGGTTTTTACCATCGAGCGTATAACGCACCGTAAAGATCCTATCTATCATAGTACCTATACCGGTCGACCACCGGATGAACCTGCTGTATTAGGTGTTGCGTTAAACGAAGTCTTCATACCGATATTGCAGAAACAGTTTCCTGAGATTATCGATTTCTATCTGCCGCCAGAAGGCTGTTCATACAGGGTAGCGATCGTCAGTATGAAAAAGCAGTATCCCGGACATGCCAAGAGAGTGATGATGGGTGTCTGGTCATTTCTGCGTCAGTTCATGTATACAAAGTTTGTTATCGTCGTCGATGATGACGTCGATACCCGTGACTGGAAGGATGTTATCTGGGCGATGAGTACACGGGTTGATCCGGTACGTGATTTCACCATGATAGAAAACACACCTATCGATTATCTTGATTTTGCATCACCGGTTTCAGGTCTTGGTTCCAAGGTGGGGATAGATGCCACCAATAAATGGCCGGGTGAAACCGACAGGGAGTGGGGAACGCCTATCAAGATGGATGAAGCGATAAAAGAAAAAGTTGATGAACTATGGTCGAGTCTGGGTATCGATTGATGTCGGTAACAGCTATAAAAAAAACGATTATTCTATTCATAGTATTAGCCAGTAATGCGGGAATGGCCGATGATTCAGCCATGCTTTCACCGGCGGAAGATTATTGTCGCTGGCAGGTAAAAGATTATGCTATCGAGAAACCGTTATGTGGTCTTGTCGGTAATATAGATAGAGGAAAAGCTATCGCCTCGGACGGCAGTAAAGGAAATTGCCTGGCCTGCCATCAATTGCCGATCGAGGGTATAGAAGCTTATGGCACGATCGGCCCGCCACTCGAAGGTATTGCTTCCCGCCTCTCTGAGGGTTTTATCCGTCTACGGGTAGTCGATACCCGTAATATCAATCCGATGTCGATAATGCCCGGTTTCTACCGCGACCCTTCATTGATCAATCGCCCGGAAAAAATATATAAGGGCAGAACTTTTTTGACGGCGCAACAGGTAGAAGATGTTATCGCGTATCTGGTGACACTGAAATGAAGATGCTGAATAGACAATTGTTTTTCAGTGTACCGGCTAGTGTGCTGGCCTATGTACTGGCCTGGGCACCAGCCAGTGTTTCTGCAGAAGCTATTTCCGGTTATCGATATATAACAGAAGAAACACGTACTATGCAGGATGATGATTTTGCGAATCCCGGATTGCTAAGTGTTGATCGAGGCGAAGAACTTTTTAATGAAAAACACGTTACAGCTAAAAAGCAGGAGGCTAAGTCCTGTGCAGGCTGTCATGGCGAACAGGGTGAGAAGTTAAATGTTGAAAAGATTGCAGCGTA
>JADFWF010000034.1 GCA_015222965.1 Pseudomonadota bacterium
GGATACTGACGCACACTCAGCGAGTTCCAGGCACTAAGTCCGGCGATGATGATGATCAGGTTGACCACGATCGCCAACACCGGGCGGCGGATAAATACATCGGTTATGACATTACTCATGACGACGCGTCTCAGGAATCGGACGGCTGGGGATCAAGAGCGGGTTCGGGTGCCAGTGTGTTGTCGATGACTACCTTCATGCCGCTGCGCAGTTTGAACACGCCACTGGTGACGACGGTTTCGCCAGCATTCAGACCATCGATTACATCGACGAAATCACCGCGCGCCTGACCCAGACGGACAAACTGCTGGCGTAATACTAACTCGGTCTCACCGGATTGATCGTTCTTCTGTTGTTCCACAACAAAAACCGAATCACCGAAGGTTGCATACGCAATCGCGGTGGCAGCCACTGGCAACACCGTTTGTTTTTCTGGCATGACGACACTGGCGTTGGCGAACATACCTGCCCGTAATATTTCATCGGGGTTTGCAATTTTCGCGCGTACTCGCACACTGCGTGTTACAGGATCCACCTCGGGGTTGGTGGCAAGTATTTTACCGGTAAATGTTTTGCCCGGTGCGGCATCGACAGTTACTCGTACCTCAAGACCTGGCTTCAGACGCAGAAGCGATTTTTGCGGAATCGAAAAATCGACATAGATCGGATCAAGTGTCTGCAAAGACACGATATCATCACCCTCGCGCAAGATTTCACCGAGGTTAATCAGCCGCAGCCCAAGACGACCGGAAAACGGTGCTTTAACTGTTTTTTTCGCAATCAATGCACGCACGTTATGAGCCTGCGCGACGGTCTCCTTTACTTTTGCTTCGGCGCTGTCGAGAGCATCTTGTGAAGACAGATTCTGCTTGCTGAGCTTACGTACTCGAGTGAGGTTTGCGCGGGCAAGGCTAGCCGTGGCCTCTGCCGAAGCAAGCTGAGCATCTTCGCTTGCCGTATCCAGTTGGATCAACACATCGCCTGCCTTTACGATCGCACCTGATTTAAAATCAATCCTTGATACACGGCCACCGGTTTCGGCGCTGACATTAACACCTTGTACTGCCGTCACAGTAGCCGTAGCGACAATCGTCTGTTCCCACTGTGTGTCATCTACTAACATAGCAGTAACCGTTTCAGGTGGTAGCACCATGTTTTGGCCTGCTTCATCCATTGCCGTAAACTGACCGAGCTTGGCGAAGATAATGGCACCGATCAGGAGGGACATTGCAATAGCAGCGAAAAGTATTTTTTTCAGCATGAGTATTTCATTGGGTGCGATGAATGTATCGCTGTAATGATACACCAATGCTATTCTGATGGACACGAATGTCCAATTCTTGTTAAGAATTTCATAATAAACATAGATACCCACAGTTTAAAAACAGTAGAAGACCAGGGTTTTATCCTCACCATGGGCATCGCGCCGGACAATGCCAGTGTGCAATATGTACAAACCTATGCAGAACAGGTCGAAGACATCCTCAGTACTTATCCTGAGTATGATCAGACTTTTGTCATCGTGAGCATGCCGGTAGAAAACAATGTGATGGCAGGAATGGTGCTAACACCATGGAGCCAGCGCGAATGAAGCCAGATGGATCTTCAGCCGCAGTTACAGGGTGAGTTAATGGCGGTCGCAGGCATGAATGTTTTTGCCATCAACCCGCCATTTTTCTCCAGGCAAAATTAGTGCTTCGTACCTCGGCAATAGCTCCTCGGCAATAGCTCCTGCATTGCCGAGGAGCAGTTTGCCGAAGGATCTTACGCCTGGTGGTTGAGTTAACAAACTATTAAATAACAATGAGATTTAATTTTTGGTATAGATGAATATTATGTCGCATTGCCATGCTGTATCAAGGACAAATAAAGGGGACTCTGTTAAACCTCATTTAATCACAACGCGGGTCACCTTCCTGGGTCCAGCGAATCAAAAAATCAGGAATAGGCAGGGGGTCGCAACCATGATCTTCCTCGCAAATTAAATCCCATTGAGGTTGTGCTTTCTGGTGGCATTCGAAACAATTACCGCCGAATTTATTAACCACTTGAGTAGTACCACGAACTTTTATTTTCGTGCCTTCTTCAGAAACTTTCAGTTCAAAGAATTCCCAGTCGTTAGTTTGTGGGTTCCACCCTTGATGGTGTTTGACCATTGCTTCAGACGGAACCAACTGCACGATGGTGCCTGGTGGATATGACCTTCCTTCAGGTTGTTTTGCTATAGCTAAGGTATCATCTAATTTACCTAAGAGATTGCCTACAAAGAAACCGCGCACAGGCTGCATATTGCTAAGGCAAACAAAAGAATCTTCAGTTACCGTAATGGCCTTGCTCGGGTCAGTCAGGTCGTGCTGTACGGCAGAGGGTGACCCTTCATTTGTACCACCCATCATGCATCCACTGCATGTTAGAAGCCACAAACAACACAGCAAGCTTAGAATTTTATTGAAGATTTGATCAACCATCGACTATCTCATTTAATGGGGTTGGTATAATCTTAC
>JADFWF010000035.1 GCA_015222965.1 Pseudomonadota bacterium
AATATCATGACAAAAAAAGAAACACATTTTGGTTATAAAACCGTTGATGAGAATGCTAAAGAAGGTTTAGTCGCCGGTGTGTTTGATTCGGTGGCCAGTAAGTATGACATCATGAACGATGTCATGTCTTTTGGTGTGCATCGCATCTGGAAAAAAATTGCCATGCAGCACACGGGTTTAAAAGCGGGCGATTCGGCTTTAGATGTCGCTGGCGGTACCGGCGACCTGACCATGCAGATGTCGCATCAGGTTGGTCCGACGGGAAAAATTATCATTTCAGATATCAACGCATCGATGCTGGAAGAGGGCCGCAAACGCCTGCTCGATAGAGGTTACGCCGGCAATATCGATTTTGTTGAAGCTAACGCGGAAGACCTGCCATTTGAAGACAACAGTTTTAATTGTATTACCATTGCTTTTGGTCTGCGAAATGTAACGCATCAGCTTACTGCGTTACAGTCTATGTATCGCGTGTTAAAGCCGGGCGGCCGTTTACTGGTACTGGAGTTTTCAAAACCTGTTTTGCCCGGGCTGGATAAAATCTATGATTTTTATTCATTTAATATCCTGCCGAAGATGGGAAAGCTGATTGCAAATGATGAAGAAAGCTATCGTTATCTTGCAGAATCTATCCGTATGCATCCGGATCAGGAAACATTGAAACAGATGATGGTTGAGGCAGGCTTTGAGCGATGCACCTATCATAATATGACGGGTGGCATCGTGGCATTACATAAAGGCTTTAAATTATAGTTTCATGTTGATCTTGCCAATGCTGATACCTGCCAATGCTAATAAATGCCAATGTTAATAATTGAAACGGTCATCAATCGTTACCTGGCGCTTGACCCTGAGCTGCTGGACAAACTTGCGCAATTTAAAGGCAAGGTTATAAAGCTGGAGATGACGGGCATCAATAAATCATTGTACATGTTGCCGAGCGACCGGGGCATGCAGGTGCTTACAGAGTATGAAGGTTCTGCCGACACCGTGTTGCGGGGAACGCCCGTCTCATTGTTCAAGATGGGGCTGGTATCAAACGTAGCAAACCTGTTATTGAAGGGTGAGATTGAAATAAGCGGTGATACACGATTAGGCCATCAATTTAAAAACGTGTTTTCACAGATGGATATCGACTGGTCTGAGCCACTGGCCGATATCGTGGGAGATGGTCTTGCTTATCAGATGCAGCAGTCGGCGAATAAATTTGGTCGCTGGGGCAAGACGACAGCAAGATCAGTTTCGACAAGTATTAGTGAGTATTTACAGGAAGAGAGCCGCGATGTGGTGACTGATACAGAGCTTAATATTTTTAATGAAGCGGTTGATCAATTGCGAGATGACGTTGATCGATTGCAAGCGCGGATTAACACCTTTATAAAATAACATGCCAATATTAACGCCAGGACAATTTATTCGAATGTTGCACATTAACTGGGTGTTAATGCTGCACGGCCTCGATGATATTATCTTTACCACCCACCTGTTCCGTCCGTTTCGTTTTATTATCTATCTGTTTCCGTGGAACTGGTTTCGCCGTAAGCGCAAACCACGCGCCGTCCGAATGCGGGAAGCACTGGAAGATCTGGGGCCGATATTCATTAAATTTGGTCAGATGTTGTCGACCAGGCGAGATTTATTGGCAGATGATATCGCCGATGAGCTGCAACGCCTGCAGGATGATGTGCCCGCTTTTCCGGGAAAACATTCAACAGCGATAATAGAAAAAGCGTTTGGTGAAACGGTTGATGAATTGTTTGAATCTTTTGATGAGCAGCCATTAGCGTCGGCCTCTATAGCGCAGGTTCATGCGGCAGTTTTAAAAACCGGCGAAGACGTCGTGGTAAAAGTCTTACGCCCTGATGTATTGCCGGTCATCAAACGCGATATCTCCCTGTTATACATCATCGCAGAGCTGGCGGCTAAATATTCATCGCAGCTAAGGCGTTTGCGCCCCGTCGAAGTGATCGAAGAATATGAGAAAACTATTTTAGATGAGCTGGACCTGTTGCGTGAAGCGGCAAATGCCAGCCAACTGCGGCGGAACTTTGAAGGCTCAAATGATCTGTACGTGCCAGAGATACACTGGGATTATGTGCGTAAAAATGTCCTGGTCATGGAGCGCATCTATGGCACGCCGATACGCGATACGAAATCGCTGGTAGAGCAGGGAACAGACATGGAGCGGTTGGCCGCGATGGGTGTGGAAATATTTTTTACCCAGGTGTTCTCACACAATTTTTTTCATGCGGACATGCATCCCGGTAACATCTTTGTTGATACGGACAACCCTAAAAGCCCAAAATATATCGCCGTCGATTTTGGCATCATGGGCACACTGAGCCAGACCGATAAAAGGTATCTTGCAGAAAACTTTCTGGCGTTTTTTCAGCGCGACTATTACAAAGTTGCAAAACTTCATGTGGAGTCGGGCTGGGTTCCTTCGCATACCCGTGTCGATGAATTTGAATCGGCTATCCGCAGTGTCTGTGAACCCATCTTTGAAAAGCCGCTAAAAGAAATTTCGTTTGGCCAGTTATTGCTGCGTCTGTTTCAGACAGCGCGACGTTTTAATATGGAAGTACAGCCGCAGCTGGTTTTATTGCAGAAGACATTATTGAACATTGAAGGTCTGGGCCGCCAATTATATCCGGACCTCGATCTCTGGAAAACAGCAAAACCGTTTTTAGAAAACTGGATGGAGGAGCAGGTTGGTCCTCGTGCCCTGTTGCGGAACCTTAAAGATGACATGCCGTATCTCATCGAGAAGATGCCAGAGATGCCGGGCCTTATCTATAAAGGTTTGAAAGCATATGCTGAAGGCGAGTATCAGTTAAAACAGATCGAAGAACTGGATAAGATTCGAGAAGAGTTAAATCAGAATCATCGGCGTAGCTCTTACGTTACCTCCGGCTCAGCCACGCTTGTTGGCGCCTCTGTTATTTATAGCTTCGCTGAATCTGTGCCGATGGTGTTAGGAGCGCCGGCCCTTGCCTGGTTTGCAGGTGTTGCCGGCGCATTGCTGGTTATCTATGGTCTTAGAAAATAATCAGTAAGCTAGAATTATGAAACAACGGATTGTTTTAATCGTATGTCTATTGTTTTTAAGCCAGAGCGTGTTTGCTGTCGATCCGGGCCTGGACTGGAAGACTATAGAAAGCGAGCATCTCTATGTGCACTTTGCCGATGGCAACAAAGAGTTGGCAGAAAGAGCGCTAGCGATCGCAGAAGGTGCTCATGAGCATCTAACAAAAAAACTCGACTGGAATCCGGTAGAAAAAACACACATCATCTTAAGTGATGAGACTGATCAGCCAAATGGTTTTGCCACGCCAATCTATTTTAACCGCACCGTTTTATTTTTAGCGCCGCCGACCAGTGTCAATACACTGGAAGATTTTGATGACTGGTTTACAACGTTAATCACGCATGAATATACGCATATCGTCCACCTGGACAAAAGTGCGGGCTCGCCGGAATATCTAAGAAACATCTTTGGCCGTTTCGTGTTTTTATTCCCAAACCTTTTCCAGCCTTCATGGGTACATGAAGGCCTGGCAACATATGTGGAGACGGACCTTGACCGGGGCGTCGGCCGCGGACAAAGCACCTTGTTTGCTTCGATGATGCGAGAAGAACTGGCAAAGGGTCTGCAACCTATCTCACATGTCAATCTTCCGGTAAGCACCTGGCCCGCTGGCACCACTCGTTATCTGTATGGCGTGTATTTCATGAATTTTCTTGCTGAGAAATATGGTGAAGAAAAAATGCAGGCATGGATAGAAGAATACAGTGACAATCTACTGCCTTTCTTTATCAATACGAACGCCAACCAAACACTAGGTAAAAATCTGACGCCATTGTGGCAGGAATATCAGCAATGGCTTAAGGAAAAGTTTCAGCCCCAGATAACCGCCATCAAAGCTAGAGGTGTTAAGTCAGGTGAGCAACTGTCTGCTGCGGCCTATCGAACAGACTCTGTCAGGGCGATCTCAACAGATGAGGGCGATGAAATTTATTATGTGAGTAATAGCGGGTATAAGCGAGCGACATTGATGCTTGCTGATGCAGAGGGAAACACACGAGAATTATTAAGTCTGAATAATATCGTAAATCTTGATGTGCACCCGAAGTCGGGTCTGTTGCTCACGCAGAATGAGTTTTGTAATAATTATACGATCTACAGTGATATTTATTCTTACGATAAAAAGAATGATGAGTTAAAACGTCTAACTGAATGTGGCAGATTCCTGTTTGCCAGCTGGTCTGCCGATGGTAAACATATTGCTGCTGTGCACCATGATGTCGAACATTTCGAATTGCAGCTGTTAGATGCAGAGGCAAAATTAAAAGAAGTATTATGGCGTGGCAATGATGGTGAGATAATCGGTCAGATCGACGTGTCTCCTGATGGAGGCAATATCGTTGCTTCGGTATGGCGAAAGGGTAAAGGCTGGAATGTAGAGCTGTTTAATATAACGGCGCAGCGCTGGCAAAATATTACCACGGGCGTGAGTATAGCGGCCAACCCGCAATATGACCCGGATGGAAACGTCCTGTTTAGTCTCGAAGCTGACGGTGTTTATAATCTGTATCGGTATGATACTGAAACAGCAAGCGTTAATCAGATAACCAACCTTATTGGTGGTGCTTTTCAATCAAGCCAGGCGAGCAGCAATGGTGCTGTTTATTATGCCGGCTATAGTGCAGAAGGTTACGCCATCTATAGCCTGGATGACGCTTCAAGTTTTTCTCAGGCGCCGGCATTTAAAGATGACCGTTTACAACTAATCGATTATTCGGTAACGCCTCATGAGCAGCGCGATTACTCTGCATTATCAAACATGTATCCGCGCTGGTGGTTCCCCGCCTGGCTGTTTACTGACCAGCGTTCTGAGTTAGGTCTAACGACAGCAGGGTCCGATGCGTTGGGAATTCATAATTACTTCATAACAGCAAGTTATGATTTCAAACTTGATAAACCTGCAGCGAACGTAAGTTATGCGTATTCAGACCGTTTGTTTCTTTCAGTGGCAAGAGCAAATGACATTGCACTGGATGCGAATGGTGAAGTGAGCAGGATCTCTAACCACAGCGTCGTTAGCGCGGTGCTGGCATTTCCGAATAATTATATACAGAGACAATCTGATCTGTTGTTCAGCGTGATCTACGACAATACCGCCGATGATGAGCTGGCAGCAGGTGCTGTACCATCAGATGATTTTGAAGATCATCTTCTGGGCATCGCCTGGCTGTTTAATTCTGCAAACACCAACCCGCTGTCGATCAGTCCTGTAGACGGTATGAATTTACGTCTGGTCGCAGAAGACAGCGATGCATTAAATTCAGATTTTAGTGGACAGGTTTATACGCTGGACTGGCGGCAATATATACGTACCGGCAAAGAGAGCGTATTGGCATTGCGCTTTTTACAGGGCTGGGGAACGGACCAGCCGCGACCTTTTGAGCTGGGTGGTGAGGGTTCAAGTGATAGTGCTGTCAGCATTTTGTTCGGTACTAGCACCCAGGCCGTTTTTGATGCGCGCAGTTATGCCTTGCGCGGTTACAAGGAAGGTTTGCCGCAGCTGCGTGGCCGCCGCGCACAGGTGCTTAGCGGTGAGTGGCGTTTTCCGCTGCAGCGCATCGAAAGGGGTATCATGGCGCCGCCAGTCGGTCTGATGCAGTGGTTTGGTACGGTGTTTGCTGAAACAGGCAGCGCATATTTTGATTCACCTGACAGCTACTATACCGGTGCCGGGGCAGAGATCGATGCGGATGTTAATATTTTTTATGCTGCGACATTACGTGTTCGTCTCGGTTATGCCCATGGTTTTGATGATGATATCGGTGAGGATCTGTTCTACCTCA
This sequence comes from Pseudomonadota bacterium, assembly GCA_015222965.1. GTDB lineage: Bacteria > Pseudomonadota > Gammaproteobacteria > SZUA-229 > SZUA-229. Next base: position 5,869 of record JADFWF010000035.1, read on the forward strand.
GGATAGGCAGCAGCTTCTAATATATATTTATTCAACTGAGATCTGACAGTGGTTGTCAGGGGTTGGATGGCAGTTGTTGAGTCTTAACAGACCGCCAAAAAACTTTAAAAACTTGAACCGCAGAGGCGCTGAGACGCAGAGAAAAACATTTTTTGTTGTTAACGGCGCCGCAGGCGTTGTTAACAAAATAAACTCTGCGTCTCCGCGCCTCTGCGGTGAAATCTTTTGACTTTGTTTTGTATGTCCG
>JADFWF010000275.1 GCA_015222965.1 Pseudomonadota bacterium
CGCAAGGATCTTGAGTGGTTTCGTGAAAATGATTACAAATATGCAACGACCAGTGCGGTCGTGTTAGCGATGACAGCGGAACTTCTGCAGGAGATACTGGAAAAAAACACCACGACAGATGATGATGAAGTGGCGGATATGTATATTTTTCGACCTCTTGGAATACTGCTGTTTCATAATGATGCAGTGGCTGATTTCGTTATGGACTATCTGGACCCTGCTATCTGGCCGAGTCTACAGGTGTATGATCTATCTGAAGACCGGATAAACAATGCTGGTATATTTTATGTCTATCGCCCGACGTTTGAGTTTTATGACGCGCGGCTATTTATTTACACCGGTTTAAATAACATGCTGGGTCTGTCGCACCGGGTAAATGAAAAAGACAGTTTTTCCTGGGGTGTGGGTATGTCAACCCAGAGGATTGATTTCGAACTGGATCGGCAGGTAGAACTTAAAACCAGTGCCGGTGTTTTTTATGATAGAAATAAAAGTTTGCTTGCCTCGCTGGTTATTAATGATGCCGGCGGTAATCGGTTTCGCGTTAACTGGTACCCGACTAATAGATCGATACCGGGAAAGCTGGGTTATTTCGTAAGTCAGCATGAGAATGAAAGCTGGTCGGCTGGTGTGGTGTATAAGATACAGTTAGGTATCGGCTTTACAGCTAACTGATATTGTTAAGCATGTAGTTGAGATAAATGAAAAAAATAATTATTTATTTGTTGTGTTCGGGTATCTTCCATAGCTTCAACCTGTATGCCGGGGAAGTGAGTGTTGCTGTGGCCAGTAATTTTAAATATACGCTGGAGAAGCTGGCGGAAGATTTTGAAGTTAAAACTGGGCACGATTTACTTATAAGCAGTGCTTCCAGTGGTAAGCTGTTTGCCCAGATTATTCATGGTGCGCCTTACCATGTTTTTTTGTCGGCAGATGAAAGACGGGCTGATCTGCTGGTCGATGAGAGTAGAGCAAGACAAGAAAATGCTTATGTGTATGCCCTGGGTAAATTGGTTTTTCTTTCAAATATAAAACCGACGCATGACTGCATAGATGTATTGCGCTCAAGCCAGTTAAAGCATCTGGCGATAGCCAACCCGAAAATTGCACCTTACGGCGCAGCAGCTAAACAGGTGCTGAGCAAGCTTGGGCTCTGGCAGCAACTAAAGCCGAATATGGTGATAGCTGAAAATATTGCACAAGCCTCGCTGTTTGTTTTAACTAATAATGCGGAGGCGGGATTTGTGGCCCGGTCTATGCTTGATAGGAGTACTCGCCAGTCGATGGATGTGTCCGATGCCGGCTGTGTCTGGGATGTACCAATAGATATGTATCAACCGATAAAACAAAAGATGGTTGTATTGAATAGAGCGGATAAAAATCCGGCTGCACAGGAATTTTTTCGATACATGCAATCACCAGGAGCAAAGATTATTATTCAAGCGACAGGTTATGATGTATTGTAACGTTCTTTAATTAGCGCTGTGATTTTCACTTAATAAAACAATGTTTCCCGGATTTGAACCATTACTGTTGACCGTAAAACTTGCAGGTTTAACTACCTTGATACTGCTTGTTATCGGCACCCCGGTTGCATGGTGGCTGGCCAATACCAGGTGTAAGGCAAAACCTGTCATCGAGGCAGTTGTCGCGTTGCCAATCGTTTTGCCACCGACCGTTTTGGGCTTTTATCTTCTGCTTATTTTAAGCCCGCAGTCTGTATTCGGTAGCTGGTGGTTTGAGCTTACCGGACAGACGCTTACCTTCAGTTTTTCTGGTCTGGTCATCGCTTCAGTCATATACAGTTTTCCTTTTGTCGTGCAGCCGATACATAATGCTTTTGAATCAGTTGGCAGAGACATGATGGAAGCTGCATACACCCTGGGTGCAAAACCGGTCGATGCATTTTTTACTGTTGCCGTGCCTCTGGCCAAGCGTGGATTTATTACCGGCGCAGTTCTCGGTTTTGCGCATACGCTGGGTGAATTCGGTGTGGTGTTGATGGTCGGCGGCAACATCCCCGGCGAAACCCGGGTGGTTTCTATCGCGATCTATGATCATGTCGAATCACTGGAGTACAGCCAGGCGCATGTGCTGGCAGGTATATTACTGGTTTTTGCTTTTGCTGCGATGTTATTGATGTATGTGCTGAATCATCGCCTAAAGGTGAAATTGTGAGTTCCGATTGCCTTATCAAGCTGCAGCGCGATGATTTTTCTATGGACGTGAAATTCACCATTCCAGAAAAAGGTGTGTTGGGTATCTTTGGTGATTCTGGCTCGGGTAAAACAACGCTGCTGCGTTGTCTCGCCGGTCTTGAACAGGACGTGCAGGGCCATATCGAGGTCAATGGTGAGGTGTGGCTGGATAAGAATATAAATCTTTCCACGCAGCAGAGAAATATTGCTTACGTTTTTCAGGAAGGTCGATTATTTCCACATATGACAGTCGAAAAAAATCTGCAATACGGTGCAAGCAGATGTTCTGCAAAAAGCAGTGGTGTTGACCGTGACCATTTGTTTGATCTGCTCAACATTACTCACCTGTTAAAAAGATACCCGCACCAGTTATCTGGAGGCGAGAAGCAACGTGTAGCCATCGGGCGAGCATTATTAAAAAAGCCGCAGATGTTATTGCTAGATGAACCACTGGCTTCATTGGATAAAAAACGAAAGCAGGAGATATTGCCATATCTCGAAATATTGCATGACGAACTGCGTGTGCCGATGTTGTATGTGAGTCATGACTTTGATGAGATGTTGCGTTTTTGTGATTACATGTTAGTGATGGATCAGGGGCTCTCCAGGTTTAGCGGTGATTTACATGATGCGCTGGTCTCACCTGAGTCATCGCTAAGTACTGTTGAAAATGCTGCAGTCGTCCTTGAGGGCAGCGTTTCTAAGCAGGAAAAAGATTTTGATATATCTACCGTTCATACAGTGAATGGTAATCAGTTTCAGATTCCCGGCTTAATGCCGATCGGAAAGAAAGTGCGTTTGATTGTTTTTGCCAGTGATGTAAGTGTGACAAATGTTAAAGCGACGGAAAGCAGTATATTAAATATTATCGAAGGTAGAGTGGCTGCTGTTTTAGACAAAAAGGATGGACGTGTATTAGTTCGAATAAACTGCAAGCAGGATATGTTGTTGTCACTAATATCGATTAAGTCTTTTCAACTGCTGCAGTTGGCAGTAGACAAAAAAATCTATATACAGGTTAAAGCTGTAGTAACGCGAGGCAACTGATGAAGGCAATGAATAATGAATAATGAATAATGAATAATGAATAATGAATAATGAATTTTAAAATTATCAGCTAGTTAAATCACCAGTTTTTGCTTGTGCTTTTAACTATTCATTATTCATTGCCTCGCGTTTGATTGCACGATGCCCAATGTCTGTTCTGAAATAAACGTTGTTCCAGGATATTTTATTCACCACCTGATAAGCGAGGTTTTGTGCTTCAGTAACAGAATTTCCCAACGCAACGGCACACAGGACACGGCCACCATTGGTAACGATCTTGCCATCTTTTTGAGTAGTACCCGCATGGAAAACTTTAGTTGATTCGGTTTCGGTATTTTCTAAGCCGCTGATCACATCACCTTTGTCATAGCTTTCAGGGTAACCGCCGGCAGCGAGTACGATGCCGATCGAGGTGCGCTCATCCCACTGGGTTTCTGCGCTGTCTAGTTTGCCATCGATGGCGTCAAGGCAATGTTGTACTAGATCAGATTTTAAGCGCATCATGATGGGTTGTGTTTCCGGGTCGCCGAAGCGTACGTTGTATTCCAGAACTTTGGGGATGCCTTCTTTGTTGATCATAACGCCAGCGTATAAAAATCCGCTGAAGCTGTTGCCTTCATCAGACATACCTTTAACGGTGGGTTCGATGACCATCTGCATGATGCGGTCGTGCATCTCAGCGGTTACGACCGGTGCTGGCGAGTAGGCACCCATGCCGCCAGTGTTGGGGCCGGTATCGCCATTATCGCGGGCTTTGTGATCCTGAGAGCTAGCCATTGGCAGGATGTTTTTGCCGTCCACCATACAGATGAAGCTGGCTTCTTCGCCATAGAGAAATTCTTCGATGACGACGCGGGCACCGGCGTCGCCAAATTTGTTTCCCGCCAGCATGTCTTTGACCGCGGCGGCGGCTTCTTCATTGGTCTGTGCCAGGATGACGCCTTTACCTGCCGCCAGGCCATCGGCCTTGATGACGATGGGTGCGCCTTTCTCTTCTATGTAGGCAATAGCAGGTTCGATCTCGGTGAAGTTGCCATAGAATGCGGTTGGTATGTTATGGCGTTCGAGAAAATCCTTGGTGAAAGCTTTTGAGCCTTCCAGCTGTGCCGCTGCTTTTGTCGGGCCGAATATCTGTAGACCGTTTTCGGTGAATACGTCTACGATGCCATCGACTAGAGCCGCTTCGGGTCCGACGATGGTCAGGTCGATCTGATTGTCTTTGGCAAAGGCCAGTAGAGCAGGGATGTCTTCTGCACCGATGGCGACATTTTCGATATTTTTCTCTAACGCAGTTCCAGCATTACCCGGTGCGACAAATACTTGTTCGGCTAAAGTAGATTGAGCTGCTTTCCAGGCGAGGGCGTGTTCTCGGCCGCCACTGCCGATGATCAGGATTTTCATGATGGTTGATCTATTATGGTTTTGAGGGTGGATTACTTTAAAGCGCGGTATTTTACACCACTATCCGATGTCTCGTCATTGCAACGTACGAAGCAATCTTTCACATTTTCTATCAAGTACGCAGCTATCTGAATGAGTCTCGCAATGACGGTGTTTAATTGTGTTGTTTGATTGGTCTAAATGGTCGCGGAATGAAAAGAATCCGCTCCTACAAAAGACGCCATCTCCCCGTACGCGACCTCTTATGCTCAGGTTTTACCTGCAGCTATAGAAATACGTCCATTCAACACCTGTGATATCTGCCAGTTTATCCAGCAGTATCTGCTGAGGTATGGCTTCTTTGGGAAAGATATCCGTAATCTCGATAAATAGCTGTGCATAACCCGCCATCTTTCGCCAGTTAAAACTCTCTATGTTTGATGTCGTTTCACATTGATCACATTTAATTGAGGTGGCGGATCTGGCGTCTTGCCAGTTTTTGACCGGCTTCTTGCAGTTAGGGCAGTGCGGTGCTCTCGCCTGTTTCTGACTGTGAATTAATTTTGCCGGTCTGTAGTGATGAATTTTTATAAAACAAAAGTTGCTGCTGTTTTCAGATGCTTCAAATTGAATGCTCGGCGCGCAGCCCATGTAGGCGATGTAATCCAGAAATTTGTCACCGGCAAAATAGCCGTGGTCAGCCTGTTTATTTATGGCTTGTGAGATAAAGTTAAATTTCTGCAGTTCGGTGATTAGCGGCGTGATCTCTTTTAGGCTGAAATGGTGTGCGGGGTGTAAGTAAAGAGAGCACTGGTCGAAAGACTGGGGCATTAAGTTCAAGGGAGCCTCTGATTAAGTCGTGAATTTGCATCTTGCTTTCAAAATGTTCGATCTCAGCGTTACAAATCTTCGCAATAGCCAGCTATTACGTGCAATTTGTGTCTTGATATCGAACATTTTGAAAACAATCTGCTTCATCCAGACTTAATCAGAGGTTCCCAGGTCTTTTTTGTCTTCTGTTGACGGGGCAGGCGGTTTCTCATCATCATCCATAAGGATACGGTGTGCCGGGCCTTCGAGATCGTCAAATTGATCTGATTTAACCGCCCAGAAAAATACAGCGATAATGATGATTACGATGATCAGTGCGACGGGGAGTAGTAGGTAAATTATGTCCATAGATAAATCAATTGTAAAAACGAATTTGTAGGCATGCATAAGCGTTAGCGTTGCAGGCAAACTTTAAACATGCCGGGAACGGCAAAGCCTTATCCCGGCCTACGCCCTAAAAAATAAATTTAGTATTTTATCCTGTTAAGCCGCAACGCATTTAAAACGACCACCAGCGAGCTGACTGACATACCTATCGCGGCCAGCCATGGTTCGACATAACCCATTGCTGCTGCTGGAATTGCGATGATATTATACAGCAGCGCCCAGCTTAAATTCTGTTTGATGATGCGCAATGTTTTTATGGCGATCAGATAGCCGTGATAGATATGTTCGATATTGTTGCTGATCAAAATCATGTCAGCGGCTGCTGCGGCGAGTTGTGTGCCTTTGCCCATAGCGATGGACAGGTCTGCACCGGCAAGTACTGGCGCGTCATTTACGCCATCCCCCGTCATTACTACTATAGAACCACTTTGTTGTAGCGTTTTAACCTTGTCCAGTTTGTCTTCAGGTTTTAAGTTTGCCTGGCAATGTTTGATGCCGAGCTGTGCGCTTATGATTTCAGCACTTTCGAGTCGGTCACCGCTCATCAGGTGTGTTTGTTTATGCTGAGAGTGAAGGTGGTCGATGAGTGATCTTGCTTCGTTTCGAATCTTGTCAGAAAGGATAAATGTAGCAACACATTGCTCTTTGCTTGCCAGGTAGATCCTGCTTGCGCTGTCCGTATTTTTTTCTGATGCACTATCGGAAAAGC
>JADFWF010000276.1 GCA_015222965.1 Pseudomonadota bacterium
CAGCTTATCGAGCAGGTGCTGGCTGCCGAGCATATGGTCGGTGATGTTGTCGCTGAAATAAATATCGAAATCACCACGAGCCTGTCTGTGCAGAAAAGCGTAGAAGTCGACAACACCAAAAATCTGTGTCGCTGGTGTATGCAAGCTGTCAGCTAACAGTTCGACCGCTTTTTCAGGTATGTATGAATAATGCAGCTGGATAGTGCACAGATGCTGCAACAGGCGGTCAGCTGTGCTGCCGGTGTCTGTTAACAATCCCGTGATGAAGTTTTCGATGTTCTTCATGGAGATATCCATCTCATTTTGCTAAGGTCATCGTTAGATACTAACACCTGAATAAACCAGGATTATGACCAGAGTCAAAAGAATCTACCGCTTTTCACTGATTTTACTTTTTTTATTCGTTTTGCCTGTGACTGGTGCTGTGGCCGCAGATGTACTGACTGCAGATGTAACGGCAGCAGATAACAGGGCCCGGTATGAAACAGTCTGGTATGAAACGGATGTGAATGCGCAGCCGGTTATTCATCTCTATTTTTTCTGGTCAAAAAAATGCCCGCATTGTCTCAAAGCGCGACCGGATATTGCTGATATGGACAGGCAATATCCATGGCTGAAGTTACATTCACTTGAGCTGCAGGATCATCCGGAAAATGTGCAGACGTTTATAAAAATGTCTGCGATGTTTGATGATGAAGCGAGCAGCGTGCCCACATTTATGTTCTGTGGAAACTTGCTCAGCGGTTATGAAGGCGCAGACACCACCGGCCAACGCTTAAAATCTTATCTGCAGGCATGTTATCAATTTGCCAAAGAGAACAAACCTGACAATGAAACGGTGTTTGAGCTGAAGCAAGATACACCGGTGTCAGTAGCGCTTCCCATTTTTGGTGATATCTCATCAGAAGATTATTCCCTGCCAATGCTGACTGCCTTTATCGCAGGCATGGACGCTTTTAATCCCTGTGCATTTTTTGTTCTGTTATTTTTGCTCAGCATGATGGTGCATACTCGAAGCCGTGGCAGGATGATGTTGATCGGTGGCATATTCGTGTTCTTTTCCGGGGCTATCTATTTTCTTTTTATGGCTGCCTGGTTGAACCTGTTTATCTATCTGGGTGAATTACGTTTGATTACCTTAATCGCAGGTTGTGTTGCGATTATTATTGCGCTGGTAAATATTAAAGACTATTTCTGGTTTAAACATGGTTGGTTTAAAAAGGGCTTTTCATTAAGCATGGCGGATGGCGAAAAACCAAAACTGTTCGATCGTATACGCCAGTTATTACGACTGGATTCATTGCTGACGGTTATTTTTGCCACGGTCATTTTAGCTATCGTCGCGAACAGCTATGAACTGTTGTGTACGGCTGGTTTCCCTATGGTGTATACCAGGATTCTGACATTAAATTCATTATCAGCAGAAAGTTATTATCTCTATCTTTTGCTGTACAACCTGATCTATATATTGCCTTTGCTGGGCATCGTTATCCTGTTCACGGTCAAACTCGGTTCAAGAAAACTTTCCGAACGCGAAGGCATGGTGCTGAAGCTATTGTCTGGCGTGATGATGCTGATGCTGGGTCTGATACTGGTGATATCGCCGCAACTGCTAAACAATGTTGCCGCCGCGGCAGCTATTCTGATCTTTGCGATCGGTACTACCTGGGCAATTGTCAGGCTGACGAATAATAAAGGCCCAGCATGATCGAGGTCCGCCAGATCGATATCACTGTGTTTCGAAAGAGTTAAGCGCCCAGATTAAGCATTCAGGTTAAGCAATCAGGCTAAGCAATCAGGCTAAGCAGTCGGGCTAAGCACCGAGGCTGCGCACTAGTGGATAGAGGTGTTCGGTTTCATCTTGAATACGCTGTAACACGATATCAAACAGTTCATCTATGGCGCCAAGAAATTGTTCATGGTCTTTGATTCTTAGATCATTATTATTCTTGGTAGGACACCACTGTTTGCCAAATGATCTCAGTATCTTTTTTACTTCGACAGAACCGGACATGAAATTTTTTGCAACATTGTTAACTTTTTCATCGGGGCTTCCCAGCAAGTCTGTGTACATGTTCTTGTCAACGGTGTCGATGTGTTCCTGAACCAGTGACATGTAGTTGCTGAAGAGGTTACAGCAGGTCTCTGTGTCACACATAGCGCGATCTCTCAATAGATATTGAAGGACATTCGATAGCTCGGTAATACGATGATTTTGCTCGTTAAGACTTTTATAGGTAATCATTTCCAGTTTCCAGGGTAATTTTTTATGCCAGTTTTCAGACCGACTCTACAGCGATAATTGGGTAATAAATATGATATATATCAATGTTTCAGAATTTGTGGTCATTTCTGTTTGCTGGCGCTTAAAAGCTTGCTTCATCATATCGCTGGAGGAAGTTGCGACTTCCATTATTTAACAGAAGAAGATAAGCCGGTCGCCTGTTTATTGAAGCCAGGATTTTATAATACAATAAGTTTTTATAATACTATAGTTATAGTGGCGTCAATCAATTGGCGCTGATGGTCAAATCATTAATGGTGGTTTTGTTATTCTACTTGCATTGAGTTGCATCATAGCTGGCAACTCATAGACGATTCTTATCGTTGTTCTTGGCAGGTGATGATGCATGACGGGGTTTACCTCGCATCACTTGCCATTTTTTATGCCGTTATTCAGCGCAAGCCCTGTATCTAAGTAAGCAAAGATCCAGCAAGATAGAAGCTGGCTCAGAGGACAGCTGACGCAGCAGATTTCAAAATTCTAATGTTCCCTTGATATTTATCAATACCGCTAAAAAACATATCCATAAAAAATAATTTCTTGACACAGGTCAAGTAAACTTGCGTATAATCTCTTAATATGCACAATATGTAGTATCCAATAATAATAATAACACTATATATAGTATTTCTAATATACTGTTATAGTTCAGGAGAATTGCTTGATGAGTACCGTTACACAGCCCGTAAATGAAACAAATGATCGTATTGATATCCCGCTACAACCCGCTTCAGAAGACATCTGGCAGCGTAAATACCAGCTTAAAGACAACCACGGAGACGCCGTCGATCTATGCGTAGAAGGCACCTTTACCCGTGTTGCCCGTGCGCTCGCCGACATCGAAGATACCCCGGAAAAACAGCAGCACTGGTATGAAAGATTTCTCTGGGCTTTAAAGCAGGGCGCAGTACCTGCTGGCCGAATAATTTCAAATGCCGGCGCGCAACAATATAAACCTGCCACCTCGACCATCAACTGCACCGTTTCCGGAAAGATCCATGACTCGATGGATAACATCCTGGAGAAGGTGCACGAAGCCGGAATGACCCTGAAGTCAGGTGCTGGCATCGGTTATGAGTTTTCAACCTTGAGACCAAACGATGCCTATGTTTCAGGTTCTGGTGCGCTCACCTCCGGTCCACTGTCTTTCATGGATATCTATGACAAGGTCTGTTTCACCATCTCTTCTGCCGGTGGCCGCCGCGGTGCACAGATGGCGACCTTCGATGTCGGGCATCCTGATGTGCTGGATTTCATCCGCGCCAAACGTGAAGACGGTCGCCTGCGTCAGTTCAACCTCTCTCTGCTGATCACCAGTGAGTTCATGGAAGCCGTCAAACATGATGCGCCATGGCCATTGGCTTTTCCATTAACGGAAGAAGAAGTAAATACACACAGTATCGATCTGCAAGATACCGACCAGGTTATCTGGCGTGACTGGCCGATAAAAGAGAACTACATCGAAAATGAAGCCGGCAAGGTGGCATGCCGCATCTATAAAACCATCGATGCCGGCAAGTTGTGGAACGTCATCATGACCTCAACTTACGAGTATGCAGAGCCGGGTTTTATCCTTATCGATGAATACAACGAGATGAACAACAACTGGTTCTGTGAAAATATCAGAACCACCAATCCCTGCGGCGAACAGGGACTGCCCGAATATGGCGCCTGTCTGCTGGGTTCTATCAATCTGACCCATCTGGTCAAAGAACCATTTACCGACAAGGCATATTTTGACTGGGACACTTATAAAGAAGTGGTCAAGGTATTCACCCGTATGCTGGATAACGTGGTCGAGATTAACGGCCTGCCGCTGGAACAGCAACGAAATGAGATCGAAGCAAAACGCCGTCACGGTATGGGTTACCTGGGACTGGGTTCTGCATTGACCATGATGGGTACGCGTTACGGTTCTGAGGAATCACTGGAATTTACCGAGAAAGTAACAAAAGAGCTGGCGATGGCAGGCTGGGAAGCAGG
>JADFWF010000277.1 GCA_015222965.1 Pseudomonadota bacterium
CGGGAAGTGTTATCTGAAAGTCAGCAGATCTGTGAAGACATCGGTCGTGCCAGTCATGAATAATTTTGTTTTTGGTCAGACAGGTTATGTGTAGGGGCTACCGGTGATATTGAAATTTTCTTCTAACGCGGGCGCTGAAAGTTTCTTTCAAAATTTTTTGATTACCATCGCCGGCGTTCTGTTGTCAATGGTTGTGCTGCTGAATGTGCTGCTGCCTCAGCAGCAGGATATTCCTGTCTCCAGGCCAACATCTGAAGACACGGGAAAACATGGCCTGTTTGCAATGCATAAATGGTTGAGCATCAGTGGTGTGCGCACTTTCAGCCTGCGCAAACCTGTGCACAGGCTCCAGCAAAATGATCTGCCATATTCGGGCAATGTGATGCTGATCAGCCTGCCTTACGCAAAACCGGCGCTGGAGTCCGAATGGTCGGCAATTAATCGATGGATAGAGCAAGGCAACACTGCGGTGGTATTTGTGGCGGGTCTCTATGCCAGGCCGCAATGGACCGCTTCAGGTGACGTCTTTGCGCCAATAAAAAAATTAACGGCCGATGAGTTTTCATTAAGCAGCAATGAATTTACCTTAGAAGAAGGTGATGGCACTGAGCGCAGTGAGGATCAGGACGGTGGTTTTGAATTGGCTGACCTGCAGAGCCAGCTGGATCTGTTTAAGCCGAAACGGTTAACGTTATCGCCAACGATCAGACATCCTTTATTTGATGATGTCGAAGCACTCGATGCTTTTTATCTGCCGCTTCTGCTGCAGCCGCAAGAGGCGGATGACGGTCGCTCAGAGAAGGTTTACTACTCGATCGAAAGTGAGTCTGCCAGGCTGGGCATGGGTTTGCTGACCATAGTAGACAGCGCGTCACCGGATGAAGCCGATGAAGTCTTATCGGATATGGCGGGTCATTATGTTATGTGGTTATTGCCAGTAGGTGATGGCTGGATCTATCTAAGTGTTTTCCCGGATCTGCTCGCTAATAACGTGCTGAAACAAACCCGGAACGCGCAATGGTTTACACAGTTATTGCAGCTGCATTTATCGCCGTCCGGTTTTGTTGTTTTCAACGACTATCCATTCGGCCTGTCAGAACTGTATGATGCAGATGCGTTTTTTGCTGACAAACGCCTGCATTACACTTTTGCTTTCATCGCGCTCTTCTGGTTGATATATGCATTATTGTTCAGTCCCAGGCTGGCGCCGGCGCACACGGTGAAAAACCTGACGGGAAATAAAGATTTCGTTGAGGCCGTTGCCGGTTTCCTCAGCAGACGTGTAAAAAATCGAGCCGTTGCAAAAGCGTTATCGATGGCATTGATTGAAGAGCTGCAAGCTAAAACGCAACTCAAAGGCAAGCAGCTGTGGGACTGGCTGCAAGACCACCCGGATATTTTTAATGATGATGTGGACCTGTTAAAACGGGCATGTGGTTATGAAAAGGGTAAAGTGAAACTGATGCAACTAACGCAAACAATAAACCGAATCTATGGAACCTCTGAATAAGTCTGGGTTTAATCAGAGGTTCCCTATATTGTATTTAACAGGATATGACTATGTCGACCGCCGTACAACAACTCGAGCAGGAAATTCAACAGCAATTAGGAACCGTGCTGTTTGGTATGGAGAAAATGATTCACGGCCTGTGCATCGCGCTTATTGCGCAGGGCCATGTGCTACTCGAAGGCCCGCCGGGTCTAGGTAAAACATTACTGGCAAAATCACTGGCAAAGATGTTGCGGGGTGAATTTAAACGCATTCAATGTACCGCCGATATGATGCCGTCTGATCTGACGGGCATCCATATCTATGATGATAAAAATGCTGAATTCAAGTTATTACCGGGGCCATTGTTTTCAGATGTGGTGCTGGTCGATGAGATAAACAGGACGGGGCCAAAAACGCAGTCCGCATTATTGCAGGCGATGGAAGAAGGGGATATCACGCTTGATCGAAAATCTTATACATTGCCAGAAAACTTTTTTCTGATGGCATCGCAGAATCCGTTTGATTTTGAGGGTGTTTACCCATTACCCGAATCTCAGCTGGACCGCTTTTTGTTGCGTTTGCAGTTAGGTTATCCGGTGGTGGATACAGAGATGGAAGTATTGCGGCATTACGATAAACCCGGCGGCGGTCACGTAGGAAGTGAAAAGTCGTTTACACCTTTATCAGAAGGCCTGTTAGAAAAAGCGAAGATACAGGTAAATGCGGTACACGTGTCTGATGGTTTGTACCGTTATGTGGCAGAGATAGCGAAAGCAAGCCGAAGTGAGCCGCGCTTGAGCCTTGGGCTGTCAACACGTGGCGCGCTCGCTCTAATGCTGTGTGCGCGTATCGAGGCGGCGAGTCTGGGACGTGACTATGTAGTGCCGGATGATGTAAAGACGATAGCGCCTGAAATAACCGCTCATCGTTTTGTGTTAACGCCGGAAGCGACCCTGGAAGATACTGATTGTGTGCAGATCTATCAGGATATCGTTTCCCGTATTAACGTTCCTCGCGATTAAATGCATAAGCTCTATGTTTTTGTGCGATTGCTGAAGGACGGGCGAGGGTGGCGATGACCTTGTCGATACGTGGTTTCAGTATCATCGGTTTTGTCCTGTTGCTGGGTATTGTCGGGCAGTGGCTGGGACACGCTGTTGAGTACTTCTGGATCGTGCCAGCGTCGATTTTTCTGGCCTTGCTGGTGTTTGAACGCATCAAGCACCCGGTGCTTGATATTAATTTTCAGTTAGCAGACATTGCGGATGTTTCACCTGGTGATCCGGTTCAGCAAAAATTAGTTATAAGAAATATGGGACAACGTGATTGTTACGTCGAATATCAGCTGGATTTTTTTGAGACGGTTGCTGCAGATTCCGGCATCAAACGCCAGTTAATTCCCTCAAAGAGTGCTGTTACAGATGAAATATCATACGTGCCGCTAGTGCTGGGAAGAATTATCCCCGCTGACTATTATGTGCGTGTACTGGGTAAATATGGTCTGGTCTGGTGGCACAAACACATAAAGAGTGATGAAACAATCAACGTGGTGCCTTCCCGGGCAATGAGTAATATAAGTCGGGCAGGATTGCAGCGAGATGGTCTGCGCGCTTCTAAAAAGAGAGTGTCAACAGGCTTTGAATTGCTTTCACATCGCGAATATCAATACGGCGATTCTTTGCAGAGCATCGACTGGAAAGCAAGTGCCAGGCGCCAGAAAAAGATGGTGCGTGTGATGTCGCATGAGCAGCGTATCGAACTCATCATCCTGCTCGATTGTGGACGCACTAGCCAATTGCAGGTAGGCGATTTAAGTCAGCTGTTTCACAATGTAAATATCACAGCAAAACTGTCTGATATGGCATTGCAATATGGCGATCGTGTCGCCTGCATCAGCTACGCCAGTCAGCCTTTGTCGGTAATGCCACTCAATAGTGGCAGAAAGGCGCGCAAGCAATTGCAGGCAATGCTTGGAAATATAGCGACACAAAAAACAGAATCCAATTTACTGGTGGCTGCGTTGCAGGCGCGTCGATTGCTGAGGCACCGTGGACTGGTCGTCGTGCTTACTGATCTGTACAGTGGTGATATACATTCTCAGTTTGCGCAGGCAATTTCGCTGTTAAGCGAAAAGCATCATACGCTGATCGCAAGCCTGGACGATCAATTGATATTGGATATGCGCTGGAAGGCAGCGTCGCATTGGCTCGATCCATACAGAAATCTTTCTGCGATAGAGTTTGCCCGCGAGAGAAAATTGATAAAGATGCGTTTGATAAGATCGGGTGCCAATGTGGTTACCGCAGCGCCCGATGTATTAGACCAGGTGATTATTAAGTATTATCAGAGACTTCGACTGAAGTCTGCTGTCTAAAATATAGCGTTAATAGACACAATAGAGAAAATTTAGACCTATTACTGGATCTATTTGATGAGAAATCATCGCCTTTTTATTTATTAAAATAGACATTTCAACTGATTAAGAGAGCTCTTTTTTTGCCGCTTACACCACATAGGCGACCTTGGCACGAATAGGCCTCTTAGAGAAGACTCTGAACAAAGCGGACACCCACACAC
>JADFWF010000278.1 GCA_015222965.1 Pseudomonadota bacterium
AAGGCAGAGACAAACTATACGGCAGGCACTGGGGCTGCAGCGATGATTACGATAGCCTGCACTTTGAGGTTTGTTATTACACGGGCATTGAATACTGCATAGACAATCAGCTGCAGGTTTTCGAGCCGGGCGCTCAGGGTGAACATAAGATATGGCGAGGCTTTCTGCCGACAAAGACACAATCAGCACACTGGATTGCTAACGCCGGCTTTAATGATGCCATAAAAGATTTTTTACATCGTGAAGCAATTGCTATGAAGGACCATGGTGAGTTACTCCTGGAATCATCACCTTATAAATAACCCTTCAAAATTTCTCCCTTTGATCGAAATGGCATAAACTATTAGCACTATTAATCCTTGTCATCTCGAACGCTGTTTGTGAGAGACCTTATAACAATGTCACAAATTCCCTGGCTTGAAGACACAAACTTCTTATTCCCCAAAGCTAACACAGCGCTGACCGAACCAGACGGTTTACTCGCTGCCAGTGAACGCCTTACACCAGAACTCGTAGTAGACGCATACAGACAAGCCATCTTCCCCTGGTACTCTGACGGACAACCTGTGCTGTGGTGGTCCCCGGATCCACGCTGCGTGTTATATCCGGAAAAGTTTCATATCTCACGAAGCTTCAGACGCACCTTGAACAATAACCCGTTTGAGATCAAAACAGATACCGCATTTAGAGACGTCATGCTGGCATGTGCCCAACCAAGAACCGATCAGGCAGGGGAAGATGATGCCGGCACCTGGATCACCCGGAAGATGCTGGATGTCTATTGCCAGTTACACGATTCAGGCATAGCTCACTCGATCGAATGCTGGCACGATGGCAAGCTTGTCGGTGGTATGTACGGACTGGTTCTCGGTGATATGTATTTCGGTGAATCCATGTTCAGCGATATGAAAGATGCTTCAAAAGTCGCCTTACATTATGTCTGCACCGCGATTAAACCAAGCCTGATCGATGCGCAGGTCTACTCAGAACATCTTGAGTCATTGGGTGCTGAAATCATCGGCAGAGATGACTTCATCAAGCATATCCAGTCACACCTGGACTTATCCATAAATATCTAAGGAAGCATTTTCACTAATTCGTTATAATTCGTCATCATTTAATATAAGACAAACTCAAGATTCAAAATGAAATTTATCGAAACCCGCGGCAACGATGGCCAGCACCCTGAAAAAGTCAGCTTCTCTGAAGCCATACTTGCACCCATTTCTTCCTTCGGCGGCATCTATTCACCGGAATCATTACCTGATCTAGGCGAAACATTTTTAAATGAACAGCTCAATTCAGATTATAAAACACTGGCTCGTGCCGTATTAACGGCTTTTGATATCGATATAAAGGCCGAAATTATCGATAAAGCGCTATCGCTATATGACACGTTTGATGATCCCAGCAATCCCGTACCCGTAGTCAAGGTTAAAGACGATCTCTATGTGAGTGAGTTATGGCACGGCCCAACAAGAGCGTTTAAAGATATGGCGCTGCAACCATTTGGCACCGTGTTATCTTCCATCGCGCAGGATCGTAACGAGCACTACCTCATCCTCACTGCCACTTCAGGTGATACCGGCCCTGCCGCACTGGAGACATTTAAGAACAAAGCCAACGTTCAGGTCGCCTGCATGTATCCTGATGGCGGCACCTCCGATGTACAGCGTCTGCAGATGGTGACAGAAGATGCTGCGAACCTGAAAGTGATCGGTGTAAAAGGTGACTTCGATGACACGCAGAATGCTTTGAAACACCTGCTGGCATCAAAAGCGTTTAAGGGCACGTTAAAAGAAAAAAACATTCTTTTATCAGCTGCCAACTCAGTAAATTTTGGCCGCATTATCTTTCAGACTATCTACCACATTCATTCTTATCTTGAGCTGATACGTCAAAACGCGATACAGATGGGAGAAAAAGTTTACCTGAACGTACCGAGCGGAAACTTTGGAAACGCGTTAGGCAGCTACTACGCGATGAAGATGGGTCTGCCAGTCGAAAAGATCCTTATCGCTTCTAACAATAATAATATATTAACAAAGCTCATCAATACCGGCGCTTATGACTTGAGAGATTCATCGGTGATCCCAACGACATCGCCGGCAATGGATATCTTAAAGTCATCCAATATCGAACGTATATTTTTTGACCTGTTTGGTACCGAACGCACTAAAGAATTAATGTCCCAGTTGGATAATGACAAACACTACCAGTTGAGTGAGGCAGAGCTGATACAAATTCAGTCTATCTTCTCCGCAGATTTTTGTGATGATGATGAAGGTAAGAAATATATTAAGGATGCTTTTTCAAGCGGCTATTTGATGGACCCGCATACAGCCACCTGCTTTAAAGCTTACGATACATGTCGAGACAAACAGCTTGCTACTATCGTTTATTCGACAGCCGAGTGGACCAAGTTTTCACCGGTGATTGCCAATGCGTTGACGGGTGAAGTTGATGCGCATGATATTGATGCTTTGAAGTCTATCGCTAAGGAAGCCGGGATTGAGATTCCTGCGATTATTAGTGGGTTGTTTGATAAGGAAATAACGCAGAAGGTGATTATTGAGAAAGATGAAATCGAATCGGAGATTCTTTCGTTTTTGTGATTTTTGTTTGTTTTGACTGTTAGTCTTTTATATTCCTCATCTTCGTGCAAAGCACACACCTGTAGGAGCGGATTTTTTCCATTCCGCGATTTAGGTTTAGCTTTTGTAAATGTGTTCGTTCTAGTTGAACAATAGTTACTGTAGATGTTTTGTTAGGCATTGCGGTATTCGCACCGCGGGCGAGGCACTTTTTTTCTGCAGCCCCAAATTAATCTAACTAGGAAGTACCCAAAAAGGCCGTCGCTACGCCGGGCGCCCCTGTATAAAGGCACAGGGGTTCCCATTGAGGCATGACGGGTAACATGCTGCACCAGAACTCACCCACGAAAAACATGTGGGCTCAGACATGCTGGCACAGAAAGCTCATGTTACCCGTCATGCCTCAATGGCTTG
>JADFWF010000036.1 GCA_015222965.1 Pseudomonadota bacterium
GCCAGGTGCGTTGTAGCACGAGCTAGGGTTTTGCTTTTACTGACGACTGCCAACTGATAACTGCCAACTTCTCCTAAGGCTCAACTGCAGTCATCGGGTTTCTGGCATCTACTGCCAGGTCAAGTCTGAAAGAACACATAATCACCAACGCTTCGAAGCGGTTAAATCATAATCCTTCTGCCATCTCTCGTTATACCTACTGAAGCACTGGTGGTGCTGGAATAGCGCTTTCATCGTTATTAGTGTCTGCATCACCATCAGTGTTTGTTTCATCACGGATTGTCTCTGCGCAGACCCATCCAGCAGACTCAAGTTTGGCCACGAGGCCCTGCGCTTTTTCTTCGCAGTAACTGTCATCATTGTTGGCGCTCCAGAGCGTCTGGTCTTCAACGCCCTCTGTTGGTTTCTTGTAGACAACAAGGCACGGCGCGGGTGAGGAAGTAGCGCGTTCGATGTGGACTTCTCGTACGTCGTTGCTCTGGCTGCAGCTCCATGAGTCTGCATAAGTGTTGAGGGGGATGACAAAGAGTGATATTGCCAGGGTTTGAAAAGTGCGATTGATCAGATGCATAATTGTAACCTCATTCATTTTATTGAAGTTGAACAGCTTCCAGCATTTATCATACTCCAGAAAACCATAATCTTGCTACTGCCTTTTGATTCTCTTTTGATTCAATAGCTGGAGCCAGAGAGTAGTGTCTCTAAATACTAGTGTTTGCTCTTTGCTAAAAATCCAGATCAGTTTCTGTGAACGGTCTTATCGGATTAGCTTTTAATACACGTTTTAAAATATGATTCATCGTATGCGGGTCGTTGTCAAAACCACCGTGGCTGGTACTGCGGGTTATACCGTTTATTCCATTTGAATAGATTATGGCTGGTTTGTTTCTACTGGCAACAACATCATTCTTGAATTTTTCCATGCCGAGGATGGGTTTCTCTTTTACATTTTCAAATGCATTAGAAACCAGGTAGAGAAGTGATTTACGGTAGGCGCCTGCTACATTGTCATCCAGTTCCAGTTTGTCTTTTAGATTATAGATCGCCATATCGGTGATTCTTGCTGCGTGTTTGTTTTGCAATACAGGTAGATAATTAGCCTGGTATAGATCGATGGAGCAGGCGGGTGCGAGTAATGAGCAGCTCGAAAATGTAAGGTTTTTACGTTTCATTATATTCAGCAGATGTGCCAGCACTATCGCGCCGGTACTGTGTCCCGCAATATGAACTTTTACATTCACACCTGTTCGTTTGAAATGCGTTAGAAACCGGTTTAGTGCATCTGTTCCTGCGCCGTTTTGCATGAAAGCATCATTGGCGTCGCGTTTCATCTCGTTCCACAAAAGTGTGCCGGGCCTGCGCAGTAAACCTTCCAGGAAACGGTCGGTCCAGTCGGTAAAACCACCGACTCTATCTTCTGCCTGTAAATCTTTTCGCCAGATCAGGTCTTTTAATTCTTCCACCACGCCTGTGTCATACATGATATGAAACGGGTAGATCTTGTTGTCTTTGAATACATCTTTCATCGCGGCGATTCGATTAGCAGAATCTTCTGGTGAATTAAGACCGCCGTGTGCATAGATCAGTAAATGTTTGTACTTGCCACTTTCGGCAACAAGTTTTGCAGTCTCTTCTATGTCGTTTGCATTGCTCCAGTAGCGCCCGCTCTCTTTATAACGGCCGTCGTCAATATGTACGAAATGCCCGGCAATCCTGCACCTGTCCGTAGCCGGTTTATTGATTCGTCCCGCATCAGGTACTTTCTCTGTAACAGCCGGGCGCATGCCAAATAATTGTGGTGTAGGTAATGCAAGCCTGAACACCCATGCATCCATGACGTTCTCATTCCAGTCCTCGTATGACCACAGTGCCAGGCCGTTTTCCCCCCAACTGTTTCCCCATGAGTTCTGTATCCAGAAACCATCATCGTTATAACCGACGATAGCAAAAGCATGACCACCCTCTTTTTTCTTGTGATGTTCGATGATGCCGTCAGCTGGGTTGTTCCAGCCTTTGTGTACGTTGGCAGATACAGCAATAATGCCGACTTCGTTTAATGCTGCGTGAAAGTGTGTGATCTCAGGTTTGAGGCGATAATAGGCGCCGATGGTATGGTTGCGTGCGTCCCTGGCACGTTTAACGGTCAGGTCACCGGGGTTGGTTGTTTTGAACTCCCATTCGGATTCTTTGCATACCCCCATGTTTTTCCAGCCCTGGATTGCGCCGCGTAAACTGGAACCGTCATAATCCTCGCCAGGCCATTCATCGCTTCGCTTCGCCATCTCATAAAGCATGCGGGCACTGACCTGTATGTCATGGTCTGATTTTTTATATAAATAGTTAATGCATGCGGCGAGAGAAAAACCTGTGCATGCGCCTTCACTAAACTGGTCAAGAATTTTCTGATCTTCAGGTGGATCGATGGCTTCTTTCAGCTGGATTAAAGCGGGTTCATATATGCGATCACGAAAATCTGGTACATCTGGATTAGCATTTAACTTTCTGTTTCTTTTTGTCATCTTCATACTCCTTGTATTGTGTAGTTAACAGTTTGATGCTGGGTGAAGCTTTCTGGCCTGGTGTCCAGAGTGTGAATAATATCTCACGCCTGAATTTAAGTCAGTTTTTAAATATATCAGAATCCGCTCACTTTGATAAAATTATGGATTACAATCAATAACCTTACTCTCATCGAATATTAATTCATACCATGACTATTGAATCAAAATGCAATATGCCACAACAGCCGGATTATACTGGCGTAACGATTACCGAATTATCACCTGATCCAGCACCGGCTGACTATATGCAGGCAATGCAGATAGCGAACGAGCAGGCAGAAAAAA
>JADFWF010000006.1 GCA_015222965.1 Pseudomonadota bacterium
ACCCCTGCTTTTTAGGGGCGTAGCTTTAGTGGCGGCCTTTTCTGGTTACTCTTTTGGGCTGTAGCAAAAGAGTAACTCGCCAGTGGGGCGAGACCCACAATGCCTAACAAACACACCAACAGTAACTATTGCTCAACCAAATCACAACTCAATCTGCCTCAGATAAACCTAAATCGCGGAATGAAAAAAATCCGCTCCTACAGGTAAAAACATCGCCCATAAGAGAGAAAATATACCCCATGACTCCTTCCCCATTAAACGCTAAGATAATCCCCATGAGTATCAATGTACAATTCTTCGCCAGTCTGCGCGAACTAATAGGCAAACAACAGTCTTCCATGGACTATAGTGACGGACTTGATGTTTCAGCGGTCTGGCAGCAGACCAGCAATAATGCGGATATGCCTGATAACACGCTTTGTGCTATCAACATGGAATATGTCAAAGCTGATGCACCAGTTAGTGACGGTGACGAAGTCGCATTTTTTCCACCCGTCACTGGCGGTTAGACCTCCATCATGCCTGCTATCCTGTTAGACAACGTTTTTAATCCCTGGGACGAAATCCAGCGTTATCAGGCCGAACATCTGCAATCAGGCCATTATGGAGCCACTGCCAGCTTCGTTGGTACCATGCGTGATTTCAATATAGATAGATCAGTTCGCCACATGACACTGGAACACTATCCAGCAATGACTCAGCATTTTCTGGATAAGCTGTGCCTGCAGTGTGCCGAAGAATATGATCTTGACGACTGCCTGATCGTGCATCGCTTTGGTGATATATGCCCGGACGAACCTATCGTCTTGACGGTCGCCTGGTCAGCTCACCGCGCCCAGGCATTTGATGCCTGCCGTTACCTGATGGAAGAGTTAAAAGCGCGCGCACCCTTCTGGAAAAAAGAAGTAACCGATGAGGGGGAGCGCTGGGTACACAACGAGCTTCGCTCGTAATGAACAATGAATAGTGAATAATGGAAAAACAACGCAAAAAAACGAGCGCAGCTCGTTAACAAGTTTTTTGCTTTTTAATTATTCACTATTCATTATTCATTGCTCTTTATCATTGTATTAAAATAAAAAGAGCCGTCTGTCCTCGCTGGACATTAAACAGTATCTGACCGTCACTGAGCTTCACCATTTTCTTGATATCGCCCAGTGTTTTAACTGGCGCACGATTGACCGATAAAATAAGATCACCTTTACGTAAACGGCCGTTCCAGGCGGCGCTGCCGCGTGATACTTCAGATACTACGAGAAATGAATTACCGCCTTCATCATGACTTTCTATTATCGCACCTGCAAGTTTTGGATTTAATTTTTCACCCGCGATCGACTGTTCAACTTCATCTTCGATATAGGCGGTAAGTTTCTTTTCATCACCATCACGCAGTACCACTATTTCCATTTTTGCTCCGACACGCATCAAACCCACCATGTTACGCATCGCCGAAGCACTTTTTACTGGCACGCCATTAATATTCGAAACCACATCACCGGCTTTCAGACCGGCTTTATCCGCAGCCGAGTCATCGACTACTTGCGAGATCACCACGCCCTGGTGCAGATCCAGTCCAAATGCCTGCGCCAGTTCAGGCGTCAGGTTCTGCATTATTACACCGAGCATACCGCGGCGCACTTCACCATATTCGATCAATTGACTGGTTAGTTCACGGACCATATTTATCGGAATAGCGAAACCAATACCGACATTACCGGTACCACCCGAAGCTAATATCGCGGTGTTGATACCGACCAGTTCACCACGCAGGTTCACCAGTGCACCACCAGAATTACCGGGGTTAATCGATGCATCGGTCTGGATAAAATCTTCATAACCTTCGATACCCAAACCGGTTCTGCCCAATGCGCTGATAATGCCGGAGGTAACGGTCTGCCCTAAACCAAAAGGATTACCGATAGCCACAGCAAAATCACCGACACGCACTTTCGATGAGTCTGCAAAAGGGATATGAGTCAGGTCATCATGTTCAACTTTTAAAATTGCTACATCCGCCTCTGAATCAGAACCGACAATTTTTGCTTGTAGCTGCTGTCCATCATGCAGCGTCACTGCAATTTCATCTGCGCCTTCTATCACATGGTGATTAGTCACGATGTAACCAGCATCCGCATCGATGATAACGCCTGAGCCCAGACTTTTAACTTCTTTACGCTGCGGCAAGTTTTCAAAACCCTTAAAAAACCGTCTGAACAGGGGATCATTCATCAGCGGGTGATTTTGCACATCGATGGAACC
>JADFWF010000279.1 GCA_015222965.1 Pseudomonadota bacterium
ATTCATGTCATTGCGAGCGAAGCGCGGCAATCTTCTGTAGATAGCACGGTCGTCTGATAGAGATTGCCGCGCTTCGCTCGCAAGGACCGATTACTTATTTAGCTCTTATCCGTGTTTATCTGCGTTCATCTGTGGACAGAATGCTTTTTTCTTGATGCCCGTTACTAACCGTAAGCGTCCTTTTGCACAGCGGTAATCATTGACTCTTTTCCGCAGCAACAGCTTTCAGGCTTTCAACCGCGGCGCCCGAGTTCGTCTCCGGGCTGAGATTTTCCAGTTGTGCTTCCTGAGATGAAATGGCACCCGATGGTTTTGTGTATCGGTCATTCATGGTCTGAATAAACTCACAGGCATCTGCCGTTACCTCCAACAATGTCCGTTTTGAACGCATCGACCAGCCGACTGGCATCGGTCTGAAAACGCTTCTTAATGGCTGTGTATTTTTCAGGAAAGCTTTTTTGATGTTGCCGGCCAGTATCTTGCCTTCGCGATGTTCGCCGGCAAGGTTTTTATCGATACCTGTTTTTGCCACGATCTGTTTCGCTATCACTCTTGCTGAAAAAGCACGCGCGGTAAAGTGCACCGCTGCAAAACCGATGACGACAATTCCCAGCTTTATCGAAGAGATTATATTGGCATTTGTGAAATCGTATGAAAACAATGCCCACGAATCAAACAGGTTGCTTAACACCAGCAGTACCACTGCAAATATTCCAATAGCAATCGCATCCAGCGCCAGCACCATTTTCAGCCATTTCGTCATCGCTGTTTTCACCACGGGTACGACCTGGTTTTCGATATCACCAGCGATGGTCTGCAGTGCACCTACTATGCGGTAAGAACGCTCGACTTCTACCTGATGGATGCGTTCAAAAATTGCGGCTTTATCCTGCTCACATTTTCTTTCAAATCGCTCGCGCACTGCTTCATCACTGATCGGTACCGCGACGTCCTGATTATAGATCGAATAAAAACGTCCCGCGGTCAATCCCTTCGCAGCAAGCGCCCGCTGCCAGGCAGCGACTACCGCTTCCGGATTATCTTCCTGTGCCGCGGTATCTATCTGATTGAGGATGTATAAAAACTTTTCAGAGTCACTGCGATTTATGGTGTTGCCAACCAGGTGGTCCAGGGTATCCTGCATGGCGCCCGGTTCAGGATGCCTGGCATCAAAAAGCACCAGTACCAGATCTGACAGATCAACGATATGATCGGTCAGTCGCAAGATGGCATTGCGCTGTTCATCGGCGTCAAATCCCGGTGAATCGATAATAATTTTTCCGCTTAACTTGTCAGAGTGAGACGTTTTCATCTGCAGATAAGCATCGATACGGCGACCTTCGCCACTGGCCACCTTTTCTATTTCATCACTCATCTGATAAAACGGAAAACGTGGATCTGAATTTAATGCGATACCGGGCAGTACACGGTTATCTTTACTGCCGCTGTAGGTGACAACAGTAAACTTGTCATCTACCGCCTGGTTACCGGTAAGCTGTAATTTATCGCCAAGGAAATTATTAATAAATGATGACTTACCCGCGGAGAAAGTACCCAGTACAGAGACCAGTGGCCACCACGGAATGCTTGTTGCGTATGATTCGCTGGTATCCAGCAAACCCATCTTATAAGCGACTGTATCAAGCTTTTTAAAACGTGAAACCACGTCAAGTAATAACGGGTTTTCATTATTTAGATGTGTCTCAAGTTTCGTTAGTCGATCACGAATAGACTTATCCGGGCGATTCAACATTTATAAGATACCTCTTTGATACAAACCTTCTACTGTCCTTTAACGACTGACTCTTTAAGAGACACCGGGCTGGCGCCAGGCATGGTAAGTTCCTGCTGTTTTTTTTTCTGTGTAACAGCTGCCTCTGTCTCCGCTGGTTTAGCAGGCTGCACTGGTTTTACCGGCGCATACCGTGGTTGTGCATAAGCCTGATAAGGCGCCGGATTATAAGACGGCCAGGTTTGTTGTGCTGGCATCGGTGGCGGAACATTTGTATCTGAACTAAATGGCATGATGTCGTTCATCATACCAAATGGACCACTGGACACCGTACGATTCATACCGTGCATGTCACGCTGCATACCATATACCGAACGGTTCATATTACCTATGTTGTGCGTCATGCTCTGAATGTTGTTGCTCATCGGCGTCAGGCTGTTCATTTGACCGGACATGGAAGTGATTTCAGTTGTCATGCCGTCAATATTACCCGTCATGTTATCGATACTGCCGGTCATAGTGCCTAAATCTTTAGTCATGCGTGGCATTGCATCAGACACGATAACGGCCATACGTGTTACCGACTGGGACAGAGTTGATATATCATGCGTTAAACGATAGATCAGGAAAAAGCCATAACCCGCTAATAAAACGAAGGCAAACAGTGACGGATAAACCACCATTTCCCAGCGTTTGGCACTGCTATCGAATGTGTTGGCCAATCTTTCCAGCGGATCGGTTGGCTTATCACTAACATAAGCCTTCTCCAGTATCTTTTTCTGCGCACGCTGTTTTGCTTCGTGGGCACGCGATTTCAAATCCTCAACACCTTTTTTGGATCTGATAGCATTATCGGCGGCTATTTTATCGACTGAGCTTATCTTTTTTGCAGCAGATTTCATGTCAGAGTCTTTCGAGGCGCCAGCTTTCTCGATGGCAGCAAGTGCCTCCTTTGAAGTCTTTGCAGTTTTATCTTTAGCTGCTGCTGATTTAACTACAGGATTGGTTGCTGACTTATCTGCTGACTTGGCTGCTGACTTGGCTGCTGACTTGGCCGCCGGTTTTGCCACTGATTCTTTCTTTCCAGCCGCACTCTTGGTCACGCCGCTCTTGCTTGTACTGTCTTTGCTCGTGTCGTCAGCCGCAGCAGCTTTTTTTGCTGGCTTGTCATCTATCGTTTTCTTGTCTACCATCTTAAAAGTCGCCCTCGGCGCCTCGATTCATAATTTCTAAAATAATCTTCTTAACACCCATTGCCTCTTCTTTTAATGCAGCTGGCAAGGGTTTACCACCATAGATCATGGCATCCATATTTAATGAATACAGCCACAACTTACCCTGTTTATCTTCAACCAGGCTAACACGGCATGGCAGATACGCAGAATAAGCATCACTGTATTCAAGCATCTGCGCAGCAGTCAGCGCATTACAGAACATATATATTTTGAAGAAACGTGACTTTTCACCGTTCATCGCTTCTACCTGGTCCGATAATGGAAGCTCACCAACATTTTTAATGTTCAGTTCATTGGCGACTGCTTTGATAGTTTCGTCCACATCTTCAATGGACAAATCTTCCTCTACCTGAACCTTCCATACGGTTGCTTCTGCCGCATTTCCCGTCTCGAGAAGCGTGGCCACCATTTCACTGTATACATCGATGGCTTTTTCGTCAAACTCGTCAAAAGCCTGCATCGCTGGTGCTATTTTAACCGCAGCATAAATAGCTACGACTACAGCAGCAAAACCGACTAGCGCAAATAGATTACGAAGTGCGTAAAACATATTAAAACCTCTGAAATTCTTATATTTAAGATACTGTTGAATCGATCAACTTCTGTAAATCATCTGCTTTGCTTTTATCCAGATGCCTCAATAATCCCATCAAACTTTTAGCACGTCTGATCTGTCCTTTACGCACAAGTATAGAAGCTGCTTCAAAATATGCCTTTGCTGCTTTATCATTTTTTCCCTGATTAAAATAAACATTGCCGAGCTCACCGTATGCATCAAAATTATCTTCGGTGTTGGCAATAACATCCTGGTAGCTTTGCTCTGATAAATCATATTTTCGCTGATAAAAAGATTTTCTTGCTGTTACCCAGCTTTCACGAACTGTACCAGCCTGTAATGATTTATCGATCACTTTGCCTTGTACATCTACATTGTCCAACTGCTTCTCAACTTGCGTAGAAACAAACTTATCCGGTGCTTTATTTACCGCAGCTTCTGCCCGCCTTACAGCTGGTACTGGCTCCGCAAACTGTCTCGGCTGATTACTGACCGCTGCCACGTTTGTCTGCGGAAGCCTTTCAGCTTGAATATCACCGGCAGAATTTTGTTTGACCCGCATCTGGTTATGGCTATAACTGATACTCACCGGTTGCTGTGCGGGTTGTTGCGCCGGTTGTTGCATTGGGCTGTTTTCAGCTGCAATCATTTTGTCCGGGTCTGCAGAGGCCGTAAGCTGCTCCCCTTCAGTTGTATTTTTGTCAGTAGACAGCTGTGCCTGCTTGGCTTTCACTGCATTAATAAATTCTTCAACTTCGACAAATTCACTTGAAAGATAAGCGAGCGCTTTACCTGCGGGTGTATCTTCACCTGCCAGGTTGCCCCAGAACATGTAACCGTAAATAACCACCACGATTAAAAGGATGAGAAAGAAATGACTTAATAACCAACGAAAAATCTTCATTAAAACCTCTACACCTTCAACAACATTAAAATCATATTAACAACACACATCAATCCAGCATCGTCGCCAGTTTTTTCATTTCTTTTGACGCTTTACCCATCGGGTCAAGTTCGAACACAGCGAGGCCCTCGCTAAATGAACGGCGGTAAGCAGTGCGTTGATGCAAACGGATGCCCAAAGGTTTTATTCCCTGCATCATCTGCAACGCCTGCTCTGCCTCACCTGTTTCACGGACACCAATATGGGTGTCAGCTCGATTGAGAAAACCCAGTACTTCCGTTTTTTTCTTATTGATATTGTTGTTAACAATTTTTAAAAACCGCTGTGTCGACCAGATATCTGCCTGGCTGGGCTGAATCGGGATAAGTATCCGGTCAGCCAATGAAATCGCTTTTTCCATGGCGAACATGTTAGTCGCGCTCATATCAACAATGACGGGCATTTTATTTTTTTTATCTTTAGACATGGCTTCGAGCTCACCCAGATCGGTTGAAACTTCAAAACTCGGCTCATAACCATCTTCTACCCGCACTTCATTAACATCGACCAGCGTACATTGTGGATCGAGATCAAATGCTTTCACCCCGGTTTTATCATGCGCCAGCCAGACTGCCAGATTAAATGCAACTGTACTTTTACCCGTACCACCTTTTAAATTCCCAACGACTGTTATCATACACGGTTTTCCGATTATTATTGTCGATTACTTGTGATTCTAAACCTTATCTATATCAATGCGTTATGACACATGTCAAGCCGCGAATCAATTTACTTTTTGCCTGTATACGTGCCGTCTTCATCTTGCTGAGCAGTTTGTACCGAGGTATCGAATAACGCATAATCTTCGGGTACTGCAAACAGTTTTTTACTTACTTTCCCTACGTTTATATTCCGCAATTCATCAACGATATCATCCTGATATTCCTGTTTAACAACGATATCAAGCTCATTGTCATACCATTGGGTACCCTGCTCCTGTTCACCTGAAGCGCTAAATGCAATCATAGTCAACTTCCTGACTTTGCGATTGTTCATCTCCTGGTCATCTTTTATGGCGACACTTAATCCAGTGCCATCAGAGTTTTCTTGCCTCAGAATATTTTTATATTTGCTATCTATCCACTGAAAAACATGGAAGTCATGACCGTTATTATTTAGTGTAATCAGCCATTTTTCTGCATCTCTGTCATTCATTTTTGTTTTCTTGAGAAAAACACATTCGGCACCGATAAACTGCTTGCAGGGGTCATTCGTTTTTTTACTTTTACTGCCCGCTATAACTTTCTCACTTTCTGGCATTTCCCTTTCCAGATATAATTTATTCTCATTGTCCAGCCAGATAATTTTGTTATTTTTATTATCAAATATCTGCGCCATCTGCACACCGTCTTCGGTGTATTCAAATCTCACATTACCATTCAACCAGTACATCTTGGCGTGGCTGACGCTTTCACCGCGAATCTGTACCGCGTCCGCAGTAAATGACGCGGCCTGTAATAAGGTCGCGTATGTTGTACATAACAACAGAAATAATGTCAGGAAATACTTCATATCAAACCAGACAGAAAAGGCGGTGCCAGAACGGCACCGCCTGATCAGATTCCAATTATCGCGCTGGAGCCGGTGCAGCTTGTGGAGCTGGTGGCTGAGCGTATGGGCCTGGACCATAACCTGGACCTGGACCATAACCTGGGCCTGGACCATAATATTGGCGACCATAACCACGGTTATTATTATAGTAACCACTGTTATTGTCCCAACGATTGTCCCAGTTATTATTACCACTGCCATAGTAATCATTACGAGCATTACCACGGCCACGACCGCTGCCCTTACCACTCATGCCGAAGTTAAAGCTACCGTCAACATCACCAGAGCCGTCACCATAACCGTCACCATAACCTGATCCATAACCGTCATTATTCCAACGGTTATTATTGTTCCAGTTATTGCTGCTGTTATTATTGTTATCCCATGGCATATCAAAGTCAGCTATTGC
>JADFWF010000280.1 GCA_015222965.1 Pseudomonadota bacterium
AGTTTGCAGTTTATAACACTAAGAATATTGATCGTAGTCAATCAATCGGCTGAAAAGTGATGGCAATTATCCGAGTTGTTTTCTCATTTCGGTGAGCAAGGTTGACTGGTTAAAATTTCCGCCGTCGTGTTATGGCGTTTTATAAAATTGGATAGTGACTAGGATGAACTGTCCTTGAGGGAGGCGTATCTTATAAAAGGTTTTAATATGCCCATCACATGATCGAGGTGGTCGTCAGGTATCTTGCTGAAATTGCCATCGATTATGTATGGCAGAGATTTATTCAGGAAGTAATCGTACTGAATTTTTTTATCACTACCGGCATCAATCTCTGCATCGCTGCCATCGTGATAACTGGATATGTCTCCGATGTCGTCGCCGTCAACAGAGTTTTGCAGGGCAGACGCTGCTCTCAGACAAAGTTTACTGAAGCCGGGGTCCTTGTCTTCGTGATCAATGCTTGATATTCCCGCCGCGATACTAACCTGTATCTTGTGTTTGTTTATGACGAAGGACATTTTTTTGATCATGCTCTGCACCCGTGTAATTGCAATCTTTGAATTTGGACTGCTGGTTGCGGGTAACAGGAGTGCAAATCTGGAAGTGCCGATACGCGCTACGATCTCTTCATCACGCAGATGTTTTTGAATACGTTTGCCAACTTCAACGACTACCTGGGTTGCCGCTTTGTTGCTGTGATTGTCACTGATATCTGATAATGATTTCAGTTCCAAATAGACGACTGAGAGTTCCAGTTTGTGACGCAGAGCCATGGAAAGTGCTTTGCACCCTTCAGCCTCAAAGCGAGAAGCATTGTACAGACCAGATTGCCGATCTATGCCTAAGGTGTCCTCGAGTTGGTTGAGTCTCTGGTTAAGGCTGATATAAGAACAGGCGCAGCTGATCAGGTCGATATCACTGAAAGGTTTTGAGATAAAGCCGGTAGCGCCCATCTCGAAGACGGCGCGCATGGCAGCATGTGAATCGGAGTGGCCGGTAATCATGATGATCGGTTTCTGTGCGATGCGCCTGTCTGGTGATGTTCGAATATGTTTAAGCAATTGCAGGCCGTTCAGCTCAGGCATCTGTATATCTGCAAAAACAACGGCATAGTCGGGATTTTTCTCGAGTTTTTCCCAGGCGTCCTTACCATCTATAGCTTCATCGACGATATACTGTTCTGATAGTATCTTCTTTGCGGCCGCACGAGCCGTCCTCGAGTCATCTACGAAGAGTATCTCTGGCTTAATTGGCATTGTTGTTACGCATACAGAACCTTGAACAAAACCTTTTACTTGATAACGCAGGTCGAGAGAGAAACTCGCGACTCATAAGACTAGTTATAGAGCAATTCTGAAATTAAAGGAGGCGGATTTTGCTAAATTTTATTTAATTTTTTTATCTAAAATTCGAAATTATCTATCGGTGCATGAATAATCCGGGCCTGAGAGACGTAATTTTTATTAGCAGAAATCACTCTCTGGCCCGGCTGGTTATCAATCGATAGCCGTCTGTCCTTTGTTATTTCCTGTCTTGAATGAGGGAAAGAATTTTGCTGTCGTTGCGATGTAATGTTGATAGCGGTCACCGAATGCTCTGATCAGATCTTTTTCTTCATGGTAGACGCCGATCACTATGTAGATAGACATCCCGGTTGCGAACAGCAGATGTCCGACTGTCATTACCGGGGTGAACCAGATGCCGACAAACGCACCGGTCATGATCGGGTGGCGTATATGTCTGTATAGTGAGATCGTCCTGAAAGGCAGGTGAGTATATTTTTTACCGATAAGGTTTAACCATGCCTGGCGCAGTCCGAACAGATCAAAGTGATTGATCAGGAAAGTTGAGAACAGGACAAGTCCCCAGCCGGAAAGACCGATAACCAGTAAGATGTAATGTGTGATCTCATTTTCAGCTTGCCATAATACTGTTGGCAGCGGCTGCCACAAGAAACAGAGTGTGAACACGACCAGTGCCGTTGCGATCATGAAAGTACTGCGTTCGGCTGCTTCCGGTATGTAGCGCGTCAACCATGATTTGAATTTAGGACGGGCCATTACGCTGTGCTGTAAACCAAATAATGTTATTAATGCAAGATTGATCAATAACGCAGTCGCTGAATTGTTGCTTGTTATCAATGTTGAGCCGCTGTCGATAGTGACTGGTACAAACATATTGAATAAGAATGCGATCAGGTAATTCAGTGCGGCAACGCCGAGTGCATAGTTAATGATGCTGTAAAGCATGATAGATAGAGGTTTCATTTTTCTCTCCGATTTGTGGTGGCATATTATTAATTTAATGATTGTATCTGCAGCGAATCGATTATCGTGCGTGTAGCAATCTCCGCAATGTTTGTGATGAACAGTGCCAGCATGATGGGCGCACAGTATTCGCAACCGCTAAGTGTGCCGATTGAAAGTGCCGTTAGTACTGGCCAGAACAGTTCTCGTTTTGTGATTTTTTTATTCATCGTGGTTTCCTCTTTTGTGAGTGGTGTTGTTTTATTTTTTACGGCGTACAGAGACGTTAAGGTATTCGCTTCTGATCTCTGTGCTGCCGTCTGTTGCGATGT
This sequence comes from Pseudomonadota bacterium, assembly GCA_015222965.1. Taxonomy (GTDB): domain Bacteria; phylum Pseudomonadota; class Gammaproteobacteria; order SZUA-229; family SZUA-229. The sequence continues at coordinate 2,579 of JADFWF010000280.1, forward strand.
TGTGTGCCGTACAGATATCTTTCATCTCGGCACGTAGTGAACGTTGCTGTGTAACGTTAATAGAATCAAAGGCGCGTTTGACAGGGCCGAAGTGTTGCCTGAAATACTCGACCAGTTCTGAGGTGTCGAACGGATAAGCCCATAGCGGATAAAATTTCCGCTCGAGTTCGAAGTCGGTAAAATTGTTGCCCAGTCGTTCGTGTATAACTTCTTCCACGCCCCATAGTGCTGGTGAAACTATGCCGGCGGGCGGCGATGTGTACCTGGCGACGCATCTGAACATGCATCCGGCAAAACCTTCAGGCGTCCAGTTCGCCATATGCAGGCGCCCACCAGGTTTGCAGACGCGAGCCAGTTCATCGGCAACATGCTGGTATTGCGGTGCAAATATGGCGCCGATAAGACTGATGATGGCATCGAACTGTGCATCGTCGTATGGCAGATCCGCTGCGTCACCGACATCGAAACGTACATCGACGTCATCGAACAGCGCACGTTCTCTGGCGTGATCGATCAGGTTGGCGGCGATATCGATACCGGTGACGTGTGCACCTGATAACGCCGCAGGTATCGCTGTCTGCCCGGTGCCGCAACCGATATCAAGCAGCTGTGAGCTTGCTGGAATTTTCCAGTCTTCCAGGATCTTGATAGCTCCGGGCTGCATATAAGTGGCAAAACGCGCATAGTCGCCGTCTTCCCATGTGGCTTTCATCCTGCTTTTGATGGCGGTGAGGTTCGGGGTGTTTTCGTCGCTTGCTGTCTGTATTGTTTGTGCGGTTACGCTCATCTCTTTCTCCTTTTGTGAATGTGGTGACATCAGGATATGCGAGTCCGTTATTTTCTTTACGGCGAAGTTCTTATCATTACTCGATGTTTTAACGATGAATTGTCGATGCTTGAACTATGACCTTAACTATGAATAGATAAATCAATAAGTTATTATTAAATGGTGGTATCGGTTAATACCCGTATCTTGGAAAAAATTATCGTAATAAACTTGCAAAAGAACGTAGCTGGCATGTCTGAACAATGGAATATTGACGCTGAAACACCGTTTTACGTAGCCGACTGGCTCGTTGATCCTACGACCTGCCGCATAAGCAAAGATGGTGAGCAACATAAGATAGAGCCGAAGGCGATGACCGTGTTGTTCTGCCTGGTGCAGCAGCAGGGTCAGGTGATTTCACGCGAAGTACTGGAAGAAAAAGCCTGGCCGGATATGGTCGTGGGTTACGATTCACTTGCCAGCGCCATTATCAAATTGCGTAAAGCCTTTGGCGATAATGCAAAACATCCTGAAGTTATCGAAACCGTGCCTAAAAAAGGTTACCGCCTGATCTGTCCGGTCAGTAACGGGCCGGCGTCACAATCACCGGGTGATAAAAACAGTCACAGCATAACAGGGCGCGGTGATTCACGATCAACGCCGGCTGCTTCAAACCTGAGTAAAACACTTCTTATTATCATTGTTGCTGCGTTTGCCGTCGCTGCTCTTTTACCTCTGTATGTCAGTCTCACATCAGAAACCGTGGAGCCGAATAATAGCCTGGTCCCTGCTGATCGACTGGTTATCGCCGTACTGCCGTTTAAAAACCTCAGTGATGACAAGCAGCAGGATTATTTTAGTGACGGCATCACCGTCGATCTTATTACCGATCTTTCAAAAGTCTCTGGCCTGTCTGTCATCGCCAGAAATTCGGTCTTCATCTTTAAGAATACGGATGTCGATATCCGCACGGTGCAGCGGGAACTGGGTGTCGATTACGTGGTAGAAGGAAGTATCCGTAAGATCGGAAACCAGGTGAGGATATCCGCACGTCTTATCGACGCCGGTACCAGCATAAATATCTGGGCGGAACGTTTCGATGGCACGCTGGATAACATCTTCACATTTCAGGACGCGGTGACCTCCAAGATCATTGCTGCTTTATCCATCAACCTGACCGAGCAGGACAAAAGCCGGCTGGCCGGTAAGTACACTGACAGCATCGAAGCCTACGACCACTTCCTGCAAGGCTGGCAAAACCTGTGGCTGTCGACCCGTGAAGGCATGATGAATGCAAGAGATGATTTTAATATAGCGATAGCGATGGATGATCAGTTCGCCCGTGCCTACGGTAATCTCGCGCTCACTTACTTATATGATTATATGCATGGATGGTCGGATAACGATGAACTTGCATTACAGAAAGCCCATGAATATGCTGACAAGGCGATTTCGATCGATCCGAACCTGCCCCATGTTTATGAGGTAAAAGGATTTGCTGACATCTTTAAGCGCGATTATCAGCAAGCGCTCAAACATGCGCAGATGGCGATAGATCTCAGCCCTAACTTTGCTGATGGTTATGCTGTGCTTGCTATCACCTTGAATTATGCAGGCAATCCCGGACAGGCAGACGAAGTAATGCGTAAAGCCATGCGGCTTAACCCCAGGCACCCGGCAATATATAAAGTTATCTATGGTGAAATTTTATTTAACCAGCGCGATTATAATGGTGCCATCGAATACTTTACTGAAGCGTTAGATATGAATCCTGAGATAGAAGAATCCAGAATCTGGCTGGCCGCAGCTTATGCCAATATCGGCGATGTAGATGAAGCGGACTGGCAGCTCGAACAGGTAAAAATTAACGGCAGGGAGTTGTCATTGCAGCGTTTAGAAAAAGTGATACCGTTTAAAGACCCGGGGCAGAGGAAGGCATTTATCGACGGGCTTTATAAGGCAGGGATAGAAGATTGATTACGAGATATAAAAGATATGGCTGGTATCTATCCAGTGATTAAAACATTCTAAGAAAATAGGGGAAGTAATGAAAACTATTGGCAAGAGCCTGATGCTTTCAGCAATATTAAGTTTTGGGCTTAGTGGCTGCCTGAATCAAATCACAATACCTGAGCAGATGACAAATTATAATGTTGGTTGCGAAAAAAAAGATATGAAGATAACTAATGATGTATTAGAGCTCAATGGTGAACGTCACTGGAATGTCGAATGTGGAGGCAAGAAATATTATTGTGATTATCTCGAAGAGTCGAGTTCAAACTGTTATGAGATTCACGAGTAAAGCTCGGATAGAATATTTAGACGGTGTTGCTAAGCATGGTCAATAGTATTTACAGATCGGTTTTATATGTTTTTTTATTCTGTATGGCAACTACAGGTATTAGTTACGCGGATAAAGACAGTTATCGTTCGCCCGAGGATGTCGATGGTGCAATTACGACATCTTTACTGGAGGCCAAAAAATTATACGATCAAGGTACAGTTTTTATCGATGTGCGTAATCCGCGCTTCTATGCAAAGGGACATATCCCCGGCGCGTTTCATTTCGACCTTAAGTATAACTTCGATGAGTCAAAGCTTGATGGTGTAGCCAAAAAAGATCAGCCGATAGTTATCTATTGCAGCGGTGCAAAATGCAGCCGTAGTTCCCGTGCTTCTGCTAAAGCTTTATCCTGGGGTTTTTCAAAAGTACATTACTTTCGCGTCGGTATTGTTGACTGGAAAAAAGCGGGTTACGCAGTAGATGTCGGCGAGTGAAGCCAGTTTCTCGGGCTTTGATCAATATTTTAAATCTAATGTCGCATCGCACTGTGTCGGCAGCTTATCCCTGACTCTTTGCTGTTTATGTGTGTGATCGTAGCTAAGGCAAACTTGAACGCGCACTGCTCCCTATCGGTCATTATCCTGTCCTGACATTGATTACGGATCATGTCGATCTCCATCTGTGCATGCGCTTTGATGTCTGGGTAATCTTCTTCCGCCGTGTGCTAGATCATATATGTAATGTTGTGCAGGTTATTCTGAGACAACATAAAAAATCTCCGTTAAAAAGCGCCGAGGTTAAGGGTAACCCCGGCGTTACTAAAGGGAACTATAACTACGGATTCACGATTAATTAAAATCATTAACCGTGACTAAAGGATAGGGTCAATGGACTGTTCTGGCTTGACCGGTTCCGCCAATCGTTTGACGGGCAGATAGTCAGATTTCCGCATGTAATGTTTTAATTCAACCTAAAGGTTGATTATTTTAGCTGCCTGTATATAATAAACCATATGGTTGAATATAAAAAAGACGAAATTCTCTCAACGTTGCTAAAGGCGGTAAGTGATTCGACTCGTCGCGCTTTGCTGACGCAGTTATGCCAGCAGGGCCCGACGCGTGTCACTGACCTGGCAAATGTTTACGATATGTCTTTAAACGCCATTTCAAAACATATAAAAGTTTTGGAGAAAACCGGTCTTGTTAAACGTAAGACCACGGGCAGAACTCACTGGATTGAAGCGGACCTGAAACAGGTTGCGATGGTTGATGAATGGTTCAGCGAGCTCAAATCAATCTGGACGTTGCGTCTGGATAAACTTGATGAGCTAATGAAAACAGGAGACGAATAATGAAAGATTTAACTTTAAATGTAAGCAAAACCATACATGCACCTATCGAAAAAGTATTTGATGCATGGCTAAACCCTGAATTACTCGCACAATTTATTTTACCGATGCCGGGTATGCCGCAACCTAAGGTGGAAAACGAAGCTCAGCAAGGCGGAAGCTTTACCATCGTTATGCAGGTGGGCGACGATAAGATACCGCACACCGGGGAGTACCTGGAAATAAGCAGACCCGATAAACTGGTTTTTTCGTGGCTGTCGCCTTGTTCGACTGACGGCAGTCAGGTGACCATAGACTTTAAAGTGGTCGATAGCAGTACGACCGATGTGAAACTTACGCATATTCGATTTATCGATGAAGAGACCCGGGCGGATCATGAGGGCGGCTGGACGAATATTTTAGAGATGTTAGATAAAGCGTTGAGTGTGCCAGTGGTTGTTTAGTAGTTGAATTTTGATTTGATCGTGGATGTCGGATGGCAGTTGTTGAGCCTTAGCGGACTAATAGAAATTTCAAAGGCTTTAACCGCAGAGAGCGCAGAGGTACGCAGAGTTTTCTTTGTTAAC
>JADFWF010000281.1 GCA_015222965.1 Pseudomonadota bacterium
CAGTAAAAGCAAAACCCATCGTCTGCGCCGCTGAGAACGTAGGTTTTTAGTCTTTTTGTTTTTAACTGATGACTGCCAACTGCAAACTTCTCTTAATGGCCGTAAGCAGACTTATACACCTCAGATAGCAAATAATTTTTTTGCGTTGATTGTTGTCTGCCTGGCAATCATATCTACTGATTCATCCCTTATCTCAGAAATAGCTTTAACGGTGCTCAGGATATAAGCCGGTTCATTTCTTTTTCCCTTATTTTTTTTATCAGGCTGGTCAGGCGAATCTGTTTCAATCAATAGTGAAGCTAGTGGGATCTCTTTAACGACCTGTTTGATATTTTTTGCATTATCATATGTCACGCTGCCACCAACGCTGATATAAAAATTTAGATCGACGAGTTGTTTGGCCTGTTGCAGGCTGCCAGAGTAACTGTGAATCATGCCGCGTAGCTTGCTGAATTTTTTTATTCTCTGTATGACTGTCTCTGTTGCCCTGACGGAATGTATGACGACTGGCAGCTGGTTTTGTTCAGCGATGCCCAGTTGTGCTTCAAAAAAATATAACTGTAATTTTTTTTCGGCTTGTTGTGGACGGAAGTCCAGCCCACACTCGCCGAGAGCTACCGGGCGATTGAGCTCGATGTATCTTTTTAAACTTTCTATATGTGGCTTGTTTTGTTCGTTTATCCAGTAAGGATGCAGTCCATAACAGGCGTGTAGCTGTGAATGATTTTTGCAGAGTGAACTAATCCTGTCCCAGTAAATTTTTTCTGTGCCGGGAATAACGATGTCGCTGATATTGTTGTCTTTTGCGCGCCGCAGAACATCTGAGCGGTCATTATCAAATGTCTCAAAATCAAGATGGCAATGTGAATCAATCAGCGGGGTGGCAGGCATGCATATCAGTGTATACCGTTATCAATTTTGCTGCACCTATCATCTCGTTCATGTAGAAGCGCCGTAAGATTCAGACGGCTTATACATTTTCATGCGGGCATAAAAAAGGCCGGCATTAAAACCGGCCTTTTTTATTGGAAAGCTAGATAGCTTATTTTGAGCTTTCGATCATGCCATGAATGATTGGAGTCAAAATTAATTCCATAGCCAGTCCCATCTTACCGCCAGGAACAACGATGGTGTTACGGCGAGACATGAATGACTGAGGGATCATGCTCAGCAGGTAAGGGAAATCCGTATTGAATTTCTCTGTATCTCTAAAGCGGATAACGATGAAGCTTTCATCAGGTGTCGGGATGTCACGAGCGATGAAAGGATTTGATGTGTCAACAGTAGAGACGCGCTGGAAGTTGATGTCAGTGCGTGAGAACTGCGGTGTAATGTATTTCACATAGTCGTGCATACGGCGAAGTATGGTATCTACGATCACTTCCTCAGAATAACCGCGTTCAGCGTTGTCACGGTGAATCTTCTGTATCCACTCGAGGTTAACACTTGGTACAACGCCGACTAACAGGTCTACATGCTTGGCAACATCGGCATCGTCAGTAACAACACCACCGTGCAGGCCTTCGTAGAACATGATATCAGAGTCAGATTGAATATCTTCCCATGGCGTAAACTGACCCGGTGTTAAACCTTCATAAGCAGCAGCTTCTTCATCGCTGTGCAGGTACAGACGTTTTTGACCGCCACCGGTTTCACCGTACGTTTCGAATAACTCTTCCAGTTTGTCGAACAGGTTGGCTTTGGCGCCAAAGTGACTGAAATTCTCATCGCCTTCAGTCATCGCACCTTTCATCGCTGCGCGATCGTAACGGTGGAAACTGTCACCTTCGATGATTACAGGGTTGATTTTTTCGCGGGTGAAAATTTGCTCAAAGGCGTGTTTTACTGTTGATGTGCCTGCGCCTGATGAGCCAGTGACTACAACGATAGGGTGTTTCTGAGACATGTTTAATTCTCCAAATGACTAAAATTCTGTGTAGCAGTCAGTATTGAGCCAGGTGTTTTGAGCTTGTACTGTGCTTAAAAAAGGTCGCTATTGTATCCTTTTTCCGGCAATTATTAAATCGAGTGCGGCTAAAAGATATAATTTGCATGTATTTCAATAGCTTGGTGTTTTCCCGGTCAGCTTTTATTGCTTTTTGTAGATAAGATCCCAGACCCCATGACCTAATCTGAGCCCGCGCCTTTCAAACTTGGTCTCACAGCGATGTCCTTTGTCCGGTGAAAAAGTGGCTTTGCCTGCGGTATTGCTAAAGCCTTCAGCGCTGTCCATTTGTTCAAGCATCTGATCAGCATAATGCTGCCAGTCTGTCGCCATATGGAAAGTGCCGCCGTCAGTTAATTTCTGATGTATCAGTTGAATAAATTCAGGTTTGATAATCCGCCGTTTGTGGTGGCGTTTTTTGTGCCATGGGTCAGGAAAAAAAAGCTGCAGCTGTTTTATCGATTTATCTGCAATCTGCTGCTGCAGTACGTCTATCGCATCATGACGAATGACTTTTATATTGTGTATGCCCTGCGCATTGGCATCGTGGATCAAATGACCAACACCAGGGCCGTGCACTTCTATACCGATAAAATTGTACTGTGGTTGATTTATTGCCTGCTGCAACAGTGATTCACCGTTGCCAAAACCTATTTCGAGAAATGTTTCATTGTGATTATTGAATAGCTCGCCATAATCCAGAAGTTGCTCAGAGAAATCGATGCCGTAATCTTTCCAGTGATTTTCCAGCGCATTTTGCTGTGCCACAGTAAGGCGGCCCTGTCGCAAAACAAAGCTTTTTATCGCCCGGTGTGGCGGGCGTGCATGCAGCGAATTTTCTGTGGACACGATGAGGTCGGGCAGGTGTCTAGAAAAAAGTCCCTTCGATGGGGGATGACGCTGAAGCAAAACGTTTCTTCGGCATGCGCCCGGCGAGATAGGCTTCACGGCCGCCCTCGATGGCTTTTTTCATCGCAGAGGCCATCAGTACGGGGTTTTTGGCCGCTGCGATTGCGGTATTCATCAAAATGCCATCACAGCCAAGTTCCATGGCAATTGCTGCATCTGATGCTGTGCCGACACCGGCATCGACCAGAATGGGCACATTGGCGTTTTCGATAATGGTAAGGATATTGTACGGGTTGCGAATGCCCAGGCCGGAGCCGATCGGTGCGGCCAATGGCATCACGGCGACACAGCCAATATTTTCAAGTTCCTTAGCTATCAGCGGATCATCGTTGGTGTAGACCATGACGTCAAAGCCATCATCGACTAGTATCTGTGCTGCCTTGAGTGTTTCTATAGCGTCGGGGAATAGCGTTTTTTCGTCGCCGAGGACTTCCAGCTTGACTAGTTTGTGGCCGCCAAGCAATTCGCGTGCAAGTTTGCAGGTTCTTACTGCATCATCGACGGTATAACAGCCGGCGGTATTCGGTAGTAAGGTGTATTTGTCGAGCGGCAGACTATCCAGCAGATTAGGTTCATCCGGATTCTGACCGATATTTGTCCTACGGATGGCGATGGTAATGATCTCGGCACCGCTGGCTTCCAGTGCGAGCCTGGTTTCATCATTATCTTTATATTTACCGGTACCGACCAGTAGACGTGAAGTGTAGGTCTTGCCGGCGATGACCAGCGGATTATTTGCATTGGTGTCAGACATAATGTTGTGAAATATAGTAGGTGGATTACGGATGGAGATTTGCTAAGCAGGCGCTATATTACTCGATTTTTTAATCAGGTCGCAACCAGGTGGGCCGCAATAATATAGTAAATGTTGCTTGTTAATTGATATAGCCCTAAAGGCTGCCACCGCCGATCGCCTGTACGATTTCGACATTATCCTGCTCATTCAGGGAAAAGTTGTCGAATTCACTGCGAGGGACAATCTGCTGATTAATTTCTACCGCAAGACGTTTATCACTTAGGTCAAGGGTCTCCAGCAGTTGCGTAATGCTGCTATTGCTGTCAATTTGTTTGCTATTACCGTTTAAAACAATGGTTATCATCAAGATTTATCCTGTGGCGGGCTATTTTTATGCCAATTAGGCAGGCAAAGCTGAAAACCCCGAATATTGTGCTATAAATTTATCAAATAATTATATAAATTCATGTGTGCTCTATTAATGGTCGGTCATTCTATTACAAGCTCGTCGATAGTGCGTACAAATAA